>NZ_FOCY01000032.1:0-26610 GCF_900110235.1 Megamonas sp. Calf98-2
AAAGCAATAAAAAAGTTAGTGAAAGTACTACCAAAAAAGGCATTAAAAACATTTACAACAGATAGAGGAAAAGAATTTGCATGTTACAAAGAAGTAGAAAAATTAAATATAAAAGTATATTTTGCAGATGCTTATGCAGCATGGCAAAGAGGTAGTAACGAAAATTCAAATGGGTTATTAAGAGAATATTATCCAAAGAAAACAGATTTAGGACAAATATCTAATGATGATTTAATAGAAAAATTAATACTATTAAATAGTAGACCAAGAAAATGTTTAAATTGGGATAATCCATTTAATTTATTTTTAAAAGAAGTGTCGCACTTGGATTGACAATTCATCATTTAATAAAAATAAAATATATAAATTAAATATCTTCCTTCTCTATTTTAAAGACGTTTATGGTATCTACGTCTGGGCAACAAAATACAGCTGTGCCTTCTGGTTGATTAGGTATAGAACCACCATATCTTAAGATATCAATATAAGGAAATGCTACATGCATCGCCATAGGACATAATTCGCCGCGTTGTGTATCAAAATCAAAACTATCACCTATCTTATGACCGCGATGACAACCACAAGGTCCTTTTCTGTCGATTAATGTTATTTTTATTTTAGGACGTTTTGCCATAATAATCACCTCGTAAATATTTTATCATATTTGTTTATTATATAAAATATTACCTCTATTTTTGCATAGATATATACTATATAAAACATAAATTTATTATATGTATTAAAATTAATAATAATTAAATTTTAATAACTATTATCTAAACATTATTTTTATATTTTAGATAAGTATATTAATTAAATAACTATTATTAATAAACTAAAAGTAAAATATACAGAAAATTAAATATATTATTGGCAGATTTTATTTGTTATTATTTACTAATTATATAAATTGATGATATAATTAAATTAACTTCCTATTTCATAAAAAATAGGAAGTTGATTTAAAGGAAAAACTTATTTTTGAAAAAAATAAATTTATCATATATAAGAATTTTATTTAAAATCGATTTTAAGAGGTTTTATTTTCTTTTACATATATTTATATTAAAACGAAAAATAAAACGCTTAAAATAGCCATAATTATAATAAATATTTTTTATAAATACTTAAAATTAATAAATTATTAATATAAAATAGATAGTTATATAAAAATAATAATTTATATGTAATAAAAATAATTTTAAATCAATATTCATTATTATTTATATCAAATAGGTAAATTAATATATAATAGATAATTTTGTTTTATTTTAAAATAGGAGTGAGATTTTTGGCAAATTTAATAAAAATAGATGATAATGATTTTTTAGTAAAAGATTATTTACGACAAGAAGAGATAAATGAAAATACTTTATTATTGAATTATAAAACTTTATTGAAACGATATCTTTCTCAAGGTGAACCATCAGAAGACACTTTAAGAAGTTATTGTTCTGCTATTGATAGTTATATAAAATGGTGTTTAACAAATAAAGTGCATCCATTAAAGATAACAGAATATCAATTTATGTATTATCGAGATTTTTTAATAAAAATGAATATGAAAAAAGGTAGTATTAAGGTAAAGCTAAATGCGATAAAACAATTCTATAATATTGCTGTAAAATTAAATTTGATAGAAAATAGCCCTGCTAAAGATGTAGGTGTAAAAATACATGAAGCAAGTGAAATCTCTCCTATGAAATTTCTTACATTAGAACAATTACGAGATTTATTAAATATTATACCTGATTACGATGAAAAACATATTGAATATTTGAGAGATAAAATCATCATTATGCTTATGGCATTAGAAGGATTAAGAACAGTGGAAGTTCATCGCATGTCTGTTAATGATATAAATTGGGAGATGAAGACAATATATATTCATGGTAAAGGGCATAATGATTTTATTTATCCTCGTGATGATGTTTTAATTTTATTACAAGAATATTTAAAAATACGACCATTTGATTTTACCTTTATTGATGAATTTGGAGAGCCAGTATTTACAACTTTGACCAATCAAGTAAAAGGAAAAAGAATGGATAGACGAGGTATTCGTTATAATGTAGATAAATGGCTGACTAAAGCAGGATTAAAAAAAGAAGGTATAAGTTGTCATATGCTCCGCCATACATGTGGCACTCTACTTTATAAAGATACAAAAGATTTACAAATAGTAAAACAAGTTTTACGTCATAGCAATGTCAATATAACTAGTAAATATGCTCACATCTATAATAAAATGGATAAGCGTTATACTACTGGCATTAATTTAAATGAAAACATAACTACTGAAGATAAAAAAAAGGCACACAAATAAATGTGTGCTTTTTTTATTTATTATTAATTTATCTACCAAACAACTTATTTAAAAGACCTTGTTCTTTGAATTCTGTGCTAAAGAATTTAGTTGCACTATCCAATCGCATAATCACTTTATCGCCGACTACATCTGCTTCTAATTCAGGTGGAAGTGATTCAGCAATGCGCATAGGAGTCATCTTACCTACAGAAGATAAACTTTTATCTTCAAAGATTAATTGATTATTTTTCTTATTAACTTCAAAGAAATCACGATTTAAGCGATACTGTCTTTGGAAGAATTTAATCATGATTTCATTTACAGCCCTACTATCAAAATAATCTTTCATAGTAAGAGGTTTCATATAGCTTGGAATATCTAAACCACATTCTTTAAAGATAGATATTATTACTTCAGAGCTTATATTATATAAATCTATGCTACTAGAGCCTAAATCATTAATTTGACTTAAATACAAATTAATATGAGGAATGATTTTTGCCAGATATGCACTATAAAAATTGTTTCTCATTTTTTGAATTAATTCAGAGCATGGACTTTTTTGCTGACGTGTAAATTCGTTGTTCCAGCTAGCGTTTACATGGAAAACGACCATACGTTTAGTAAGCTCATTTTTTAAACTATTTAAATCTTTATTAGCTGTAAGCAAAATAGCTGAATAATAATTTAAATTTTCTGGTTTAGTTTCACGAATGATACGTTCTTCTTGTTTGATGATATTTCCACTATTATTAGTAAATTGAGTTTGAGTGATATCATCGATTAATATAGGTAAACCTTTAATATCACAAAGAAGTGAATCAATGCGTGTTTTCGTGAAGTTATTTTGACCAAAAGCCTTATACAAAGCAGAATCAGTCATCATTTTCATTAATAAAGAAGCATAGATTGTTTTTCCTGCATTTGACTGACCACATAATAAAGCTACTATCGGATATGTAAATACTTCATCAGTTACAGTAGCTTCTCTAATTGTAGTACGCACACGTGCTAAAAATGGAGATAAAAAGCACCATGACATCAATTTAAAATACTCAAATTTTAAAGGTTCAATATTTTTAGCTGGTACTGCAGTATTAAATCCTTCCATATATTGTAAATAAGTTTCAGCATCACGTTTTACATCACCACGATAAGGACGGAAATTAAATTCACGTTCATTATAAAAAGCACGATTGCGTTCTGGTTCAATAACTAATTGTGGCATAAATTTTTCAAATTTAGCACGGCGAACTTGAATATTTTCTAATGTTTTGCGCTTAATAGTATCTATCTTATCGTTTGTGATTTTAGCCTGTCCTTTGCGGTCTGCCTTAGGAATATCTACAAAATCCTTCGCTAAACGCTCGATATCTGAGATATATTCTGCTGTTTTTACAATAGTTGTCTTGCTAACTGCTGGATAGATATGTTCGCTATCTTGTTTAGCTTTATGCAAAATAGGTAAATTTTCGAGCATTTGAGTATCTTCATATGTTATTTCCCATGCATTTTCATTTACTATTTCGCTATTATTTTGTTTGAAATCATTATATATGTTCATATAATAATTGAAAGCATTTTCATCATCAAAATAAACTAACGCTTGATTGCGGTCACTATTAGCTGGTAATTGGTCAAGATTATTACTGCCTAAAATTACTCTAGTTGCTCCTGTCTGCGTATTTTTTAAGCAAAATAATTTTTCAGGATATAATGGCGCATCTGCCAAATATATATTTAAATTACCTTGAGTATATTTTTCTTTAAAATTAGTATAATGTTCTGTTTTATATAATTCCTGCAAAGTATTTCTTTGCATAGCGAATATATTTTCTAAAGTAGATGGTACAAGTGCAAGATTGCCAAAAACAATCTCTACTTTGGTGAATAATTCTAAAAGATTAGCTAAAAAATCTATATTAGTAGCTATATTTATAGTATATAATTCATTAAATCCCTCAAATAAATCCAAATATGATATGTTTTCTGGTGCACAAAATTGAGCTTTTACAACATTTACAGTATGTTGTTTAGTCTTACGGTGTGCCATTAAAAAATTCCTCCTAAAAATTTAACATAAAATAATCCATTATAAATAAGTCCAAATTAGAAATAAATCCTTATATTTCAAGGCTTTATAAAAACTAATTTTTATTGTATCATAAGCAACTACAAATTTCAAAGTGTAGTAAATAAGATACTTTTTAGTTTTATTTTTTGCAATTAATTGAGAAATATTCTCTAAAGCACTTGAAAATACATTTCAATACAATTAATATATTATATTGGAGAAATTTTCTACTAGACTTATAGTTAACTCAAGATGCTATACTATAGATACACTAATTAGGGAAGGACAAATTATATGAATAGACGTGATTTTATAATTAAAGGATTAAAATTAGGTGGAGCATTACTTGCAGGAGCAAATATTTCCACTTTTTTAAATTCTATAGCAAATATTAATAATAATGTAGCTAAAGCAGCTGATTATACATTATATGCTTCTGATTTACCAATTGTTGAAAATTATTTCAATTTTACTTCTTTATCTACTAGACCTAGAACTTCACAAATCATAGTTCATCATTCTGCTATTGGCGGAAATGATGATATCACAGCTGCAGATATCCATCGCATTCATCTGCAAAATGGTTGGTCTGGTATAGGTTATCATATGTTTATTCGTAAAAGTGGTTTAATTGAAACAGGCAGACCATTAGAAGATATTGGCGCACATACTTATCAACATAATAATAGTAGTATTGGTATTTGTTTATCTGGTAATTTTAATGATGAAATGCCTACAGATATGCAAATTGCTTCTGCAAGTAAATTGATTGGTTTATTATGTCAAATGTATAGTTTAAGTCCAAATGAAAATACAGTATTCGGTCATCGTGATTTTAATGCCACTGCTTGTCCTGGTGAAAATCTATATGCAGATTTATATCATCTCCGCCATATGGCTAGTAATTTCATTTGATAATTAAAATTTAAAGGAGAACACAATATAATGAGAGCTTTACCTAAATCAGGGGAAATATGGGTTCACTTCAAAGGTGAAGATAAAAAATATTTGATTATTACTGTAGCTACACATACAGAAACTCATAAACAATTCGTAGTTTATAAAGCTTTATATGGTGATTTTAAAGACTATATTAGACCTTTAGATATGTTTATGAGTGAAGTTGACCGCCAAAAATACCCTGATGTTTCCCAAAAATATCGTTTTGAAAAATTAATTTAACAAAAAAAATCCTATCTCTAAGAAATCACTTAAAGATAGGATTTTTTTATTTATTGAAATTAATTCTAGTATCTAATTTAGGAATGATATTACCATCATCAATGATATTATATTCTAAGTCTGAACTTTCAATTATAGACTTTAAAAAATTATGAACTTCTAATCTTTCATTGATAATTTCTTGTAAATTCATAATCAAAGATAAATCTATACCATCATTTAATACATAATTAGATAATGCCCTCTGAAAAATATCTATCTCGATATTTATACCTGATTGACGAAGCTCCGCAAATTTTTGTGCTACCTCTGTAGTCGCTAATTCTTGCAATTCCTGTTGATAAAAATAATTAGTAACACTGATAGCTACATTACCTATTAAATGACCGATAATAGGTATATTTTCTTCTGACCATATAGCTACATTAGAAGCTGTATCAAAATAGTCTTTATATTTTTCAATTACAGGTCTAGTAGCTTCAATATAATCAATCAACTCTTGTCTATGCTGTGAATCCTTCAATAATTCTAGTAAATCATCCCTTATAGCAGCATTTTCGGGATTTAAAAAGCCAGTAATCGTACTGATTGCCAAATTACTAGTATCTGTAGGCGCTGCTTTAGCAGGAGTTGGCACTAAACATAAACAACATATTAAAAGTACTAGCAAAGATAGCTTTTTTAATATTAGCATACGAATCAAATCCTCCTAAATTTTCTTAAAGAGAAATATTTACTTTGATTAAAGTGTACTTTAGAAATATAGTTTTGTCTAGTGTCTAATTCATAAAATATTCTATACGTATAAATAATCTGCCATAACTGGCTGTAAGCCGTTATGAATTAAATCATGATATACTTCGTCTACAGAACGAGTGTCGGCAATTTCAAATTGAGCATCGCCTTTATCTTCGCTTTCTTGGCTATGTTCACCGATGGCGGTACTTACACCAGCGGAAATTTTTGTAGTAGCGATATTTACGAGATTATCACGAACTCTAGCACATTCTCTAGTAGATATAGTGATACTAGCAGATGGCATAAATAAACGATAAGCACATACAACTTGTAAAAGCTGTGCTTCATGTACATCTTTAGGATTGATTTTATCATTATTGATAATTGGACGAAGGCGAGGGCAAGAAAATGCAATCTCTGCATGTGGATATTTTTGTTGTAAATAATATGCATGCATACCTGTAGCCAAAGCGTCTTTTCTAAAATCATCTAAGCCTAAAAGTGCAGCAAAACCAACACCTCTCATACCGCCACGAATTGCTCTTTCTTGGGCATAGAAACGATAAGGGAAAATACGTTTATGTCCAGCTAAATGAAGTGTTTCATATTTATCACTATTATATGTTTCTTGGAATACAGTTACATAATCCGCACCACATTTTTGTAGATAAGCATATTCATCTGTATTCAATGGATAAATTTCAAGTCCAATAACACGGAAATATTTTTTAGCTATTTTACAAGCTTCACCTATATATTCTATACTGGATTGTTTGCGACTTTCACCTGTTAAAATCAATATTTCCTGCAATCCAGATTTAGCAATTTCCTGCATTTCTTTATCGATTTCATCATAATTCAATTTAGCACGTTTGATTTTATTATGGCAATTAAAACCACAATAGATACAATAATTTTCGCAGTAATTGGCAATATATATTGGTGTGAACATATAGATAGAATTACCAAAAAATCTCTTAGTAGTTTTTTGAGCTTTTTGTGCTATCTGTTCAAGAAATGGAAGTGCTGCTGGAGATAATAAAGCTCTAAAATCTTCTGGTGTAATGTGGTCATGACTAAGTGCAGTTTGTACATCTTGGGCTGTATATTTATCATAATCATAACTATCTATATCAGCTATAACCTTATCTAAAATATCACTAGGTATAACTTCCATATCTGGTAAATATGCCATATGGTCAATACGTTCTTTTTTTAATTCAGCTCTTACTTCATCATTAATAATACTTTCATTAATATGATTATCTTTATTCATTCATCTTACCTCACAATTATTACTGATTAAATTAATAATTAATCTTGTAAAAATCCTGTCAATGGAGAAGATGCACTTGCTCCTTGTGCTTTTATACGACCTAATTTTGCTTCATAAGCGAGGCGTCCTGCTTCAATAGCATAATTAAAAGCTTTTGCCATGCGAACGACATCACCTGCTGTTGCTATAGCAGTATTAGCCATAATAGCAGTGGCACCCATTTCCATAGCTTCACAAGCTTGAGAAGGTCTACCAATACCAGCATCTACGATAATTGGTAAGTCGATTTCATCTATGAGAATTTGAATAAATTCTTTTGTACATAAACCTTTATTAGAGCCGATGGGAGCACCAAGAGGCATTACACAACTAGCACCAGCATTTACTAAATCTCTAGCTACATTTAAATCTGGATACATATAAGGCATAACAGTAAAGCCTTCTTTAGCTAAAACTTCAGTAGCTTTGATAGTTTCATAATTATCAGGTAAAAGATATTTACTATCACGCATAATTTCAATTTTTACTAAGTCACTGCCACAAAGTTCTTTAGATAAACGAGCTATGCGAATTGCTTCATCAGCATTTCTAGCTCCAGAAGTATTAGGAAGTAATGCTATATCTTTAGGAATGTAATCTAAAATATTAGCCATACCGCCATTATTTACACGGCGAAGTGCTAAAGTTACAATTTCAGCTTTTGCTTCATTAATTGCTGCTTGGATTAATTCTAAAGAATATTTACCAGAACCTAAAATAAATCTTGAATTGAATTGATGTTTTCCTAATTGCCACATAATATGATACCTTCTTTATAAATTATTTTCTAAAATCAATTGAGTGATTAAATTTGCTTGATGACCAGCACAAATAGCTACTCTAGGAGCCATTAAACTATTTTCATTGGATAATGCAGTTTTTTCATCACCACAGATATAAAATTTGCCCATCACCTTACGAGTATGAATTTCGTTGCTATGACCAAAACCCGCCATACCACTTCCTGAGATAATATATTTTTCAGGGAAAAGTTCTAATACCTTATTTACTAACATCGCCTTATTTTCAGGAACGTCAAAAGCTTCACAGATGATATCTTCATCTTTAAATAATGAAAAAATATTATCTTCTGTTACCTTTATACAATCAGTAACGATATTTAAATAAGGATTTATCATTTGTAACTGCTCGGCTAAAGCTTGTGTTTTATATTTATTTAGATGTGAGATGAAATAATGTTGTCTATTGAGATTGCTGATATCTACTTTGTCAAAATCAATTAAATGTAAATGACTTACACCTATTCTAGCTAGTGCCACAGCGATATTAGAGCCTAAACCACCAAGACCGGCTATAGCCACTTTAGCGTTGTTCAATTTTTCTTGATTGACTATGCCATGGCGGTCATTTAAAGTTTGATAAATTAATTCTTTTGCCAAAATATCTGCCATTATCAGCCACCACCAACAAAAGTTACGATTTCTAATTTATCATTAGGATTTAAAATAGTTTGCGCATATTTTGCTTTAGGGATTATTTGACCATTTAACTCTATAGCTATCTTATCTAAAGGATAATTATTTTCTTGCAAATAAGTAACTAAATCCATAGGCAAAGATATTTCTTGATTTTGTCCATTAACTATTATCAAAATAAGACCTCCTTATTTTTTATCTTTTAAAAATTTTATTAAAAAAGGAGTCCACAAAAAGATACACCCGCGGTGGTGCACCCCTTCATGAACTCCTGTTCAATCACATGGTCAACTCTATGTGATTTTAAAAATTAATATATAGATGTGCTAAAATAAAAAAGAGATGACAAAATGCCATCTCTTCTAATTGCAAATACATCATAATTATTATCCTACGTTGGCATTATCCAAATCAGGTTATAGGTCGAAGTTCACAACTTCCTCTCAGCCAGTTTACTAGCTCCCTGTTATTAATTTATATATACAATATAATTTATAAATTATCATTTGTCAATAAGTTTAATTATTTTTCTTGAACAACTCACTGACAAGTAAAGAACCTAATATCAAAATCGCCCCAATCCATTGAGAAATACTCATAGGCTCAACTAAAAGAACTGTGGATAAAATAATCGCAGTTACTGGGTCTAAATAACTAAAAATAGCAACTTTTTGTGCTGGTAATTCTTGTAGTGAAGAAAAATATAATAAATATGCTATACCTGTATGTATAATACCTAATATAGCCAAAGATAATAATGAAAAACCACTCATGCTCCATGAATTTCCCTGATAGATTACATAAGGCAATAAAATTATTGAAGCTAATAATAATTGAGCAATACTGCTATCAATGGCAGAAATATCTTTGAAAAATTTATTTGCTAAGACTACAATCGCATAAAATAATGCAGCAGATATTCCATACAATACACCGATAAAATCATTCACACCAGATTGATTATCATTGAATATACCAGCGACTAATGCCATACCTAATAAAGATAAAATTACACAGATGATTTTAAATAAAGATAAACTTTCTTTCAGTATAAATGGAGATAACAATACTACAAAAGTAGGTGCTAAATAATATGTAAGTGTCGCTGTAGCTATCGTTGTATAATTATATGCTTGAAATAAAAAAATCCAGTTAAAACCTATAGCTACGCCAGCTATTAATAAATAACGTAAATTTTTTATCAAAGCATTTCGATTTATTTTTTTGTGCAAAAATACCATAGCGATAAATAAAATAAAAGCACCTACAAAACCACGCACTAGAGCTATTTGCGAACTTGCAAGTTCGATATTGCGCACAAATAACCCAATACTACCAAAAATAAGCATAGCTGTAATATTTTTTAAAGTTGCATTCATGAAAATCATTCACATCTCTTTCTATATTTATCTAGTCAATAATTATTGTTTATAATATAGCATAAAAACAATATACGTACTAGCTTAAAATTTGTTATAATTGATTTATATTTTATGATTTTAATGAAAGTACGGTGATATGATGATAAAAGCTATTTTCTTTGACATTGATGGTACCTTAGTTAGTTTTAAAACACATAAAATTCCTGAATCTACGATACAAGCTTTACATACTTTAAAAGCAAAAGGAATAAAATTATTTATCGCAACTGGTCGTCCGCCATATGACTTGAAATTTTTAATTGATGAATTTGGCGATTTATTCACTGGTTATATTACTTTTAATGGTCAATATTGTTATGATAGTATAGGGAAAATCTTACACGAAGAATATTTAAATCGTGAAGATTTAATCCAATTTACAAATTACATCAAAGATAAAGATATCGCTTGTGGTTTTATGGAAATAGATTATTTTTATTTTAATCTCTATAATGACCGCTTAGCAAAATTAAAAGAAACTTTAGGAGATACTGCACCTGATAGAGCATTTGATGACGTAAGTCGTGTATGCAATCATAAAACATATCAATTGAATATTTTCTTAAATGAAGATGAAGAACAAGAAGTCTTACCATATTTGCCAAATTGCAAAGCTGTTCGTTGGTGCCCATATTTTACAGATATTATTCCTAAAGATGGCGGTAAAGGCACAGGTATCAAAAAAGTTTTAGCTTACTACGGCATAGATATTAATGAAGCTATGGCTTTTGGTGATGGCGGAAACGATGTGGAAATGCTTGAAGCTGTAAAATATGGTATAGCTATGGGAAATGCTAATGATAATTTAAAACAGATAGCAGATTTCATCACTTTAGATGTAGATAATGATGGCATAGCTTATGCTTTAAAACAATATAACGTATTATAAAAATAAACCTACTATAAATTAACTTATTTAAAAGTAATCTATAGTAGGTTTTCTTTAATTAAAATATTTCTTTAACGACGGTAAATACAAAATGAGAATGATTGACTCTAATAAATACGTTAAATTATATGTCAGCCATATACCATCATTACCTAGATAAGACATCAATATTTTTGGCAGATATAGAAAAATATCACAGCGACAAACATCATATTTCTGATAGAAGCTGTATTGCCAATACCTGTATACATACCATATAAAAGCAGTCCCACACAGGCACATATTGGATGCAAAATCAGATAGATACTATAATCGTTAGCATAATTAGCCACAATTGCCAAATCAGTCATCATATTTATAAAATACGATTTAGTGATATACATAATCACTGAAATAAAAATTATAAATACAGCTAAGCATCTTAAGCTTATCTTTAATACTGAATTTAATAAATTTATATCCTTATATCCCTTTGCTTTTCCTGAAAATACACTCACACCATTTGCCATACCATCAATAAAGTAGACCACAATAAAAATAATTTCTAAGATAATAGCATTACTAGCTAGTGTAACAGTTCCCATGCTTGCCCCAGCTATGGCAAATAAATTATTTATCGTCAATAAACAAACAATGCGAAACATTAAATCCACATTTACCTTCATCATGGCTAAAAAAGGCTGTAAAGTTTTTAAACTTTGAATGTATTCACTGCAAATGATTAAGTTCCCTCGCTTATAAATAGCGATAAACCCTACAATACAACCATATATTTGAGCAATCAAAGAAGCATAGGCTACACCTTGAATATTCATATCCATGATAAATACAAATACGATAGATAAAATGATATTCAACACATTCATAGATATTTGCATAAACATAGTATAGCGAATTATCATCTGCCCCATGAGCCAGCCTAACGTTACATAATTGATTAAAACAAACGGAGCTCCCCATATAATGATATCACAATAATTTTTCATCAATTCAACAATTTGGCTTTCAGGCTTCATTAGCAACACATAATATTTGAAAATCCACGGATAAATGATTAAAAATATTAAACTTATTACTATAGCTATAAGTAGTGGTCTAGCTAAAGCTAAAAATTTATCTTTGGCAGATTCACTGCCTAAAGCTTGAGCGGAAAAACTTGTAGTAGATACTCTCAAAAATCCGAATAACCAATATATATTGTTAAATAAAATTACTCCCAAAGAAACAGCAGCTATATAAAAAGCTTCTGACATATGTCCCATAACAGCAGTATTTACAGCTCCTAGTAGTGGCTGTGTAGCTGTGGATAACATAAAGGGAATAGTTACTTTTAGATATTCTTTATAAGTTAATTGTGATAACATAAAATCTCCTAATTATATTTTATTTAAAAACGATATTCTAAACGACCAAACCAACGTGTTTTTGTTTTATCATTTTCAATATCATTACCATTAAAATATGAAACTTCACCCATTAAATTTTTAGCAAATATATATCTAGCCCCTAATTCATAACCTTGTTCGCCTGTGAAGCTATTAGTATATGTTGGTAAAAATGTAGCTAGTTCTCCAATATTTTTATATGCAACCCATAATCCATACGTATTTGGTATAGTACGTTTTGCACCTTTATAATTTAATTGAAAAATATAAGCTTGTTCTTGAGCACTATTGCCCAAGTCATATTTATTAGCATCTAAATTAGATAAAGCATATACACCACCTAATTTAAAATTATTATCCAATTTATATTCTCCTGCAACTTCAAGAATTTGCTGAGTATCTTCAAGTTCTCCACTTCTTATATTATGATAAGCAAGTCCTGTCATTAATTTATTTGAGATAGGCATTTCTGCTTGTAATCCTACATAATGCATAGCATCATTTTCTGGATAAGCTTGTTTACCATTATAATGCATTTTCCCATTAACATTGTCGTTATATGGTGAATCAAAATTACCTATCATTGCTGTATAAATATTTTTAGTATCTTTATCTGTATAAGCGTATTTTATACCTTTAATATAATCATCAAAAATCATACCATAGGCAATATCCATATTAGCAAAATCGGCATAATCTACTTTACCTAAAGAAATTGTTCCGCCAAACGCTGGTCCTTGTAGATAAAGCATACGATTATAAAAATGGGATTTATCAGCTCCCTTAGCTTTATAATTTTGTTCATAGTCTATACGATTTTTTATTTTCCAGCCATTATCAATATTTATAGTTGGTTCTAAACGTGTACGCCATAAAGATTTACGCGTTTCACCTTTTTTACCTGGTCGATTATCATGGCGGATATCATAACGACTTAACCCTTTAATAGTGAGTATATCTTGTTTTTCTTTATTAATAGTAGTTTGTTGTTGCTCTTCTACAATTTTATTATTTGTTTTATCAATATCTTCTGTGTGTGTTTCTGCAAAAGCAACTCCTGTAGATATTGTTGTAGATAAAATAGTAGCCATTAATAATTTAGTTAATAACTTTTTTCGCATAATTGTTGAAAACTCCTTAATAATTATAATCAATAAATTTTTAAGAAAAAACACCTATAAAAAATATTTTTCTTATAGGTGTTTTAGGAGGGATATGTTATCCTAGAAAATTAAACTAGGTGGCAAGCAACATGATGATTAACTGATATCTCTTTTAATTTTGGCTTTTCCTGTTTACAAATATCTTTGCAGTATTTACAGCGATTTTGAAATGGACAACCTTTTGGCAAATCTAAAGGACTTGGGATATCACCAGAAAGAGTTTCTATATTTTTATTTTGCTCATTATCTAGAGAAAAAACTGCTTTTAATAAAGCTTTAGTATATGGATGCTTTGCTTCGATCAATTTATCACCATCAATTTTTTCAACTATATTGCCTAGATACATCACGGCTATACGATGACTAAATAAACTAACTAAAGCTAAATCATGACAAATAAAAATATAGGTGATATTTTTTTCTCGTTGTAATTTTACTAGTAGTTCAATAATTTTAGCCTGAACAGATACATCAAGAGCAGATGTTGCTTCATCACAGACAATGATTTCAGGCTCTAGGGCTAAAGCTCTGGCAATAGCTACACGTTGACGTTGACCGCCACTCATATTATTCGGATATTTATATACAAAATCATCTGGCAACTCTACTAATCGCAATAATTCTTGAGCTTTTTCTTTCATTTGTGATTTTTTTATTAAATTAAAATTTAATAGCGGTTCACAAATAATATCGCCGATTTTCATTTTAGGATTAAACGCTGCTGTAGGGTCTTGAAAAACCATTTGAATATGACGACAATTTTGACGACGTTTTTCTCCTGTTAATTTAGTAATATCTTGATCTTGAAAAATAACTTCACCAGAAGTTGGTACATGCATATTCATAATAGTTTTTACCAGTGTAGATTTACCACAACCAGATTCGCCAACAATGCCTACTGTTTCTCCAGCATTAATATTAAGACTAACATCATCACAAGCTGTTAAAAATCTATTATTACTAGCTGGAAATTTTTTAGTTATATTTTTTACCTGCATAATTAACTCAGACATAGCGCTGTCCTCCTATTTGTGGAACTGAAGCAAGTAAAGTTTTAGTATATTCTGCCTGTGGTGAATTAATTATATCTTCGGCTTTACCATATTCTACAACTTTGCCTTGTTTCATTACCATAATTTTATCTGACATATAAGCCGCCACACCGATATTATGAGTTACTACAATCATTGCTGTACCACAAGTGCGAGGAATCTCCATTAATTCTTTGACTATTTGTGCTTGAGTGGTAACATCTAAAGCTGAAGTAGGTTCATCAGCAAGCAATAACTCTGGTCTAAAAATAATAGCCATAGCAATACCAACACGCTGACGCATACCACCAGATAATTCAAATGGATATGATTTCATGATATTTTCAGGATTAGGTAAATTCATACGAGTAAGCATTTCTACAGCAAAAGAATATGCTTCTTCATCTGTAACATTATCATGAACTTGTAGATATTCTATAAATTGTTTACCAATAGTTTGAATAGGATTTAGCATATTACCACTATCTTGGAAAATCATAGAAATATTTTTTCCTCGAATGGCTAACCAGTCTCGTACACTGTATTTTAATAAATCATGATTTTCAAAGAAAATTTTTCCATTAGTAATCTTTCCACTATTAGGTAAACTACCTAATATAGCTCTAATCACTGTGGTTTTTCCACTACCAGACTCTCCAACTATGGTCAAAATTTCTCCTCTATCCAAAGAAAAATTAATATCTTTAACTGTAGCTTCTATATTTTTGCTATATTGAATAGTTAAATTAGATACATCAAGTAACATTAATTTACCCCTTTTATGCTTTAGCTGGTTTTATTTTATTAGTAAGCCAATAATAATCCGATGGATACATTACTACACCATCTAAGCCTTTGGTGCTAACAATATTTGTTTGTGGATAACCTAAGAACAATGCAGCACCATCATCTAACAAAATTTGTTGCGCTTCAATAATTAATTGACGGCGTTTTTCTTTGTCAAATTCCACAGATAATTGATTTAAAATATTATCATATTTAGGATTACTATATCCAGAACCATTTTGTGGATTATCTCCATTTACATTAGTTTTCCAATACCAACTTAAATAAATTTCAGGGTCTCCAGTATTAGCAGTTGTAATATTAGAAATAAGTAAATCATAATCACCATCAATACCCATTTTATCAATAAGATTATAGTCTACATTTTTTATATTTACATTGATACCAACTTTTTTTACATCAGCTTGTACAGCTTCAGCGTATAAAGGAAGCTCCGCACGGCTATTATATATTACAAAATCAACACTTAGTGGTTTACCATCTTTATCTAAGATACCATCTCCATCAGTGTCTTTCCAACCAGCTTCAGCTAGTAATTGTTTAGCTCTTTCTGGATTATATGCATTTGGATCTGTCAACTCATCAAAGCCATAATCCATAGATGGCGGTATTGGTGCTTTACCTGGAATAAATGTACCTTTCAATAATACATTATTATAATTTTCTCGATCACAAGCAGAAATAAAGGCAGCACGAACTTTTGGGTCACCTAAAATACCTTTTTGATTGATACGGGCAAGTACTGTACGTAATGAAGAAATTTCATCGATATAGAATTTATCATTATTTCTAAATAAATCTATATCTCCAGCTGCAATATTTACAGCAAAATTAACTTCACCAGATTGAAGTGCCATAGCACGAGTATTAGGGTCATCAATAGATGGTATTTCCACACGCTCGAATGGAACTTCACCATCCCAATAATATTCATTTCTCACCATTACAGCCTTTTCTTTTACAAAAGACTCTACTTTATATGGACCAGTACAAATTGGACCTTCTTTGGCAAAATCTCTGCCTTGCTCCTCTGCTGTAACATCTACAATAATAAATAATGGGTCAGCCAAAAATCCAGGCATATTAGGTTGAGGTTTGCTTGTTGTGATTATTAAATTTTGACCATCAGCCTTCATTTCTGTGTATTCAAAGAAAGTTTTTGCTCGAGTATTTTTAGCAAAAGCACGTTCAATAGATTTTTTTACAGCTTCAGCTGTTACTGGATTGCCATTAGAAAATTTTACATTATCACGGATTTTAAAAGTCCATGTTAAATGGTCATCACTAATAGACCAACTTTCCGCAAGCCATGGCTGAACATTCATTTTTTCATCAAATTTTGCCAAACATTCACCAATAGCATAACGCATCACAACCCAGCCAAAATAATTTTGTGTTGGCTCTAAAGTATCTGCAAAATTTGTAACTCCAAATTTTAAAGTAGTTTTATCTACTGTATTTTCAGAGCCACAACCAGCTATTATACCTGCGGTCAATATACCACATAGACTTAAACTAATAGCCTTCCATAATTTTTTCATTCTAAAACTTTTCATATTCAACCTCTTTTCTTATCAATAAAATCTATCAATCCTGTCTAGGGTCTAAAATATCACGTAAACTATCTCCCCAAAGATTAAATATAGCTACTACTATAAAAATAGCTAACCCTGGATAAATCATCAGCCATGGAGCAGTTTGAATATATTGACGACCTTCATTGAGCATTAATCCCCATTCTGGTGTAGGTGGTTGAGCACCAAAACCTAAAAAAGATAGACCCGCTATTTCCATCATCATAGTTCCAATATCCATTGCACCTGTTATTACAATCATTGGCAATATATTTGGTAATATGTGGCGCCATAAAATATTAATAGTTGTTGTACCATTTACTTTAGCAGCTATGATAAAATCATTATTACGTAATTTTATGACTAAACTACGAACTAGACGAGCATATTTTGCCCAACTTACTATTACTAAAGCAAAAATTGTATTTATAATACTTCCACCTAAAATACCAGCAATAGCAATTGCTAAAATTACACCTGGGAAAGACAACATAATATCTGCTAAACGCATCAATACAATTTCTACTTTACCACCAAAATAACCTGATAAAATACCAACTAAAGAACCAATAGTCGACGTTAATATAACTAAACAAATAGTCATAAATAATGAAGTTTGTGTACCATAAATTATCCTGGAAAAGGTATCTCTGCCTAATTTATCAGTACCTAAAATATGTTCACCGCTTGGCATCTGCAATACATTGGTCATATTCGATTCATAAGGGTCATGTGTAGCAATAATAGGTGCTAATATAGCAATTAGAATTACTAAAAAAACCAAAAATGTATATACAGAAAATAATTTATTATTCTTTATAAATTTAATCATCTTGAATCTCCTTTTTTCAGCCTAGGATCAAGATATGTATACGATAAATCTACTAAAAAATTAATTACTGTATACACAATAGAAATCCATAAAACAAATCCTTCGATTAATGGATAATCACGCATAGTAATAGCATACACTGCCATTCTCCCCATACCTGGCCAAGCAAAAACTGTTTCAATAACAGCAACGCCACCTAATAACCAACCGATGGACATACCTAGTAAAGTTATTAAAGGTAAAATGGCGTTAGGTAAAATATGTTTCCATAAAATAGCTTTTTCAGACAATCCTCTAGCTCTAGCACCAATTACATAATCTTGATGTAATTCATCTAAAATCACAGTACGCACTTGCCTAGTATATTTTGCCGATTGATAGATAGCTAAAGTAAGTGCTGGTAACACTAATCCACTTGGTGTTACACTAGCAGTAGCTATAGGAAATAATCCCAATTTTAAGCCAAAAATATATAATAAAATCAATCCTACCCAAAAACTTGGCATAGATACACCAATAAAAGAAAAGATTCTCACTAAAAAGTCAGGAATTCTATTGCGATGTGTAGCGGAAAAAATTCCCAAAGGAATGGAAATAATTATAATTAAAATAATTGTAGTCAAAGCTAATAAAACAGTCCCTGCAAAACCTTCCATTAACTTATCTATTACAGGTTTTTTTGCTGAATAAGAAATTCCCATATCGCCTTGTGCTACACCTAAAAGCCAATTGCCATATTGTACAAGAAATGGATCATTAAGTCCCATTTCTTCACGAGTTTGCTCTATTATTTCTTGAGAAACAATAGTATCTGAAGCCTCTAAAACCATGGCTGCTGGATCACCAGGTGATAAATAAGTTAAACAAAATGTTAAAAAACTAACACCAATTAATGTAATTACTAATTGAATTAAACGATTTATTAATCGTTTCAAATTAAAACAACCTCCTTATTTTTTTCATTATTATAGATTAAAAAGCTCCTCTCCTTTCTTCCGTTAAGGCAAACAAAAAAAGTCTGCCTTTGCTAGCAGACTTTTAAGAGAAACATACAATTATAAATATGAGAAAAAAAGCCTAATTCTTATAGAATTAGGCAGTATTATACAATATTTATATCTGTATAAATCGCCTTCCCATCGCTCGCAGGTAATAACGGTGATTATTAAATAGGCAGTTCTCCTGGCTCAGAGTCATAGCTATTCACGCCTTCCCAAGAAAATAATTTTTTCTCAGTGACATAATTGTGGAATTGCTCGTCTTTACAGTGGCGGGACCGCTCCGGCTTATACCGAATTCCCTATTAAGTCTATATAGACACCTATTCTATCTATATTTTATTACTTATGTTATCATTAGTGATAGTCTTTGTCAATTATCTTATAATAAATTTCATTAATTTTACTATTACTAAAAACTTTATATAAGATATATTGATTTTGTAAAGTTGTTAACCTATTGGCGGATTGATAAAAATTTTCAAAAATCACAGCCATAAAAATTCTTTTTACAATAGACTTTTGTATATTATTTTTCTCATAGCTTATTGTTTTTATAGATGATATAATTATGAATATAAAATTTATAATTGTTATCAATATTATAATATAAAGAGAGGGATTTTCATGTATGAAGATTTAATTGAAGAAAAAATTTCTTCCGAAGATATTTTTGATGGGGTATTACTTCATGTAAAGCGTGATTATGTAAAATTACCAAATGGTAATAAAGCTGTTCGTGAATGGATAAAACATCAAGGTGCTTCTGCTGTTATTCCTGTATTGCCAAATGGTAATATTATTTTAGTGCGCCAATATCGTTATCCTATTGGCAAAGTAACTTTAGAAATTCCTGCCGGCAAATTAGATAGTGTGGACGAAGATCCATTAATTTGTGCTAAACGTGAATTATCTGAAGAAACAGGTTATACTGCTAATAAATACACACAAATTCATAAATTAGCTACTACTGTTGGTTTCTCTAATGAATGGATTTATATTTATTTAGCACAAGATTTAGTAAAAGGTAAACAACATACTGATGATGATGAATTTATAAATCTAGTAGAAATGCCACTAAGCGAAGCTGTCGATTTAGTTAATAAAGGTGAAATCTTTGATGCTAAATCTGTTGTTGCTATTTTAATAGCAGAAAAATTGTGTAAACAATAATTTATTTATATTTGTTATTTAAAAATTTAGGAGGTATTTAATGTTTGGTTTTGGTCCAGATATGATATATGCAATCCCAGGTTTGTTGATTGCATTGACTGTTCATGAATATGCCCATGCTAAGGTTGCTGATAATTTAGGAGATTTCACTCCTCGTATGAATGGCAGATTAACTTTAAATCCTGTAGCTCATATTGACCCTATTGGATTGATTATGTTATTTTTTGCTCAAATAGGTTGGGCAAAGCCTGTACCAATTAATTTAAATAATTTTGATGATTGGCGTAAAGGTGAAATGCAAGTTTCCTTAGCAGGACCATTAGCTAATTTAATTACAGCTTTTGTAGCTTCAATATTTTTTGCTCTTTGTTTTAAATATAGTTTTGCACCTCATTGGCTTATTATGGTATTACAATTAATCATTATTTATAATGTAAATTTCGCTATTTTTAATTTAGTACCTATTCCACCACTTGATGGTTCTAAAATCTTATCTTCTCTGTTACCAGGTAGATTAGCTTATAAATATCAATCTTCTGTAATTAATCGTTATAGCTTTTTTATTCTAATCGCTCTTGTTTTTACTGGAATATTGGGTTTTATCATTCACCCTATCAGTAACTTTATTATAAGCATTTTAAATCTTATTATCTCTATTATTATTTAATGAGTTTTTTTATGCAACAAGAACAATATAAGGTACATTTAGAATCCTTTGAAGGGCCATTAGATTTATTATTGCATTTAATTGAAAAAAATCGTATTGATATTTATGATATTCCTATTGCTCTATTGACGGAACAATATATGGATTATCTTGCTAAATTTAAAGAGTTTAATATTGAAGTAGCTAGCGAGTTTTTAGTCATGGCAGCTACATTATTACAAATCAAATCCAAAATTTTATTACCTGATACTAAGGTAGAAGAAGTAAATGAAGATGATACTGATGAGGTTGACCCACGAAAAGAATTAGTCGAACGATTATTAGAATATCGTCGTTATAAAGAAGTCAGCAGTATTTTAGGTGAAATGGCAGATGAAGCTGGCAAAAGATTTTTTCGTGAAGCTTCTAATCTACCGACAAAACATTTGCCACCTAAAGGGCTTGATGTAAAACTTTTGTGGCAAGCATTTCAAAATGTGCTAGAAAGCCAAATTGAAAACGAACCTCTTGTAGCTAATGTTGCTCGAGAAAAATATACTATTGAAGATAAAATCATCTCTTTATTGGCTTTGCTTAAACAACATGGCGGAAATATTTGTTTTAACATTGTATTTCAATATAGTGAGCATAAGATTTCTAAACCTGAATTAATCACTACTTTTTTAGCTATGTTAGAATTGATTAAAATAAAAAGAATAACAGTATATCAGACAAGTATATTTTCACCTATTTATTTAAAAATCAATGATGAAGTCGAATCTTCTGATAACGATATCATTGTTGATAATACTGAAAATAATTAAAGATTGTTAATAGATGATTTTTTGATAAAAATTCATGAAAATAGACGCTTGTAAGCGTCTATTTTTTTTTATTTCTCCCCTCGAGAATAATATTTTATTTATTAATTATAATAAAATATTATTGCTTAATTTATTTTTAATCTAAATATCATTTGTTATTATTGAGTCTAAGTTGTATAATGTAAATAATATATATATTTATATTAATATTATTTACATTAATAATCCTATATATTAATTAAAATAATATAATATAAAACTTAGCGATAACTAAGTAAAGGAGAATATTTTATGATTATCAAGCCAAGAGTAAAAGATTTTATCTGTTTAACTTCTCACCCTGAAGGCTGTAAGGAAAATGTACGCCGTCAAATCGAATATGTAAAAAGTCAGCCAAAGGTTGAACTTGGTAAACGCGTATTAGTATTAGGTGCTTCTACAGGTTATGGCTTAGCATCTCGTATCTGTGCAACATACGCGAGCGGTGCTTCTACAATTGGAGTTATTTTTGATAAATCAGCACATGGTAAAAGAACTGCAACTGCTGGTTGGTATAATACAGCTGCTTTTGAAGAATTTGCAAAAAATGATGGCTATTATGCTAAAACAATAAATGGTGATGCTTTTTCTCAAGCTATTAAAGAAAAAACTATTGAACTTATAAAAAAAGATTTAGGCAAAATTGATATGGTTGTTTATTCCTTAGCTGCTCCTCGTCGTACAACAGCTGATGGAACTATGTATTCTTCTGTATTAAAAACTGTTGATAAACCTTTTACTGCTAAAACTTTAAATTTAAAAACAAATGAATTAACTGAAGCTACTTTACCTCCTGCTACTCCTGAAGAAGTAGAAGCTACTATTAAAGTTATGGGTGGCGAAGATTGGGCAGATTGGATGCATGCTTTAAAAGCTGCTGATGTTTTAACTGAAAATGCTTGCACTGTAGCATATTCTTATATTGGTTCTAAGATTACATACCCAATATATTATGAAGGTACTATCGGTGCTGCTAAACAACATCTTTATAAAACAGCTGAAACTTTACGTCAAG
This sequence comes from Megamonas sp. Calf98-2, assembly GCF_900110235.1. Lineage (NCBI taxonomy): Bacteria > Bacillati > Bacillota > Negativicutes > Selenomonadales > Selenomonadaceae > Megamonas > Megamonas sp. Calf98-2. Next base: position 22,851 of record NZ_FOCY01000032.1, read on the forward strand.
AAGGCTTTAATGCTATTATCTCTGTAAATAAAGCTTTAGTTACACAGTCTAGTTCTGCTATTCCTATTGTTCCTTTATATGTGGCGGTTATGTATCGTGTAATGAAAGATAAAAATGTTCATGAAGGTACTATCGAACAAATGTATCGTTTATGGCATGAATACCTCTCTCAACCACAACCAAAAGTAGATGATGAACACCGTATTCGCATTGATGATTTAGAAATGAGAGACGATGTTCAAAATACTATTTTTGAATACTGGGATAAAGTAACTACTGAAAACTTAACTCAATATGCTGATGTAGATGGTTATTGGAATGACTTCTATAATCTCTTTGGCTTTGGTTTTGATAATGTAGATTATGATGCTGATGTAAATCCAGAAGTAAATCTTGATTTAGTTGAATAATGCAAACTCAAACAAATTTATATATTTTTTAGAGTAGAGAGTCTTCTCTACTCTATTTTTTTGATAAAAAGTTTCTACTAATGATAAAAGCAGTAATGTATTTAAACATTACTGCTTTTAGTTAATTCTAAAGGATTTTCACCATATTTATTTGGACCATTTGTTCCTTTAGCCAAAATCAAATACAAAATAAAAATGAAATAACCAAAAGGAAAAACAATAGGAAATATTATCCACCAACCGCTGAAATTCAAATCGTGCAAACGTCGTATCATCAAAAAATTAAGTGGTAAAAATAATATTATTAAAATTAAAGAAGCTACTAAAATAAGCAAAATAGGAATTACTTCTATTTGTGATAAAACATTTAAATCATTTACATTTTCGCCTAAAATAGCAATAGATAATGCACTAGCTAAACCTAATAAAGTAATAATCCCTATAAAAGCTAATGATATAACAATCAAAAAGATTATATAATGAATAAATGGCTTTCGATTTAATCTACCTTCTGTAGAAAAATATTTTTCTTCTAAATTCATAAAAAACTCCTTATAAATCCAAACTTAAAGGGTCTTTTCCATATTTATTATCACCATCAGTCCCTTTTATTAAACATAAATAAGCCAAAAATAGCATATTTATCAATGGAATTACACATAAAATTATCCATACAGCCGATTTATCTAAATCATGCAAACGTTTAATTCCTAAAAATAAACTAGGTAATAATGCTAATTCAATCAATGTAGATACTATACTTATGCTAATATCAACTACTGTTCCATCTGTCGTACTGATAATCACTAAAAACGTTGGTATTATCAAAAATAGACAAAATAAGATAAAACATACTGCATATAAGATAAATATTTTACGATTTATGCGACCTTTTGTAGATAAAAATCGTTCTTCTAGAGATGAATTTTTCATTTTATTTTTATCTCCTTGAATTTTATTTTACTTATATTATAAAATAAAAATTCATTATTTAATAGTTTTTGCAATAAAAAAAGCATAGTATAACACTATGCTTGTATATTTTATCTATTTTTTCATGCACTATAAGCTTTTTTAGTAACTAAATTAGCCAATTTATTAATATAATAATTAGTAAAACGAACTTCAATATTACGAGTAAATTGAGCTAAAATATTATTATCTTTTAAAATGCCTTCATGATAATCTATAACCAATTGTAAATCTTGATTTAAATCTATTTTCTGACCATACATATCATAAGCAAAAATCTGTGTATTAATAATTTCAATAATGAAATCAGCTCCAACACCTAAATCATTATTGCAAATTGTTTGCCATTCATTTGCATCAAATTCTCTAGCTAAAAGATTTCTTTCATATACTAAATAATCTTTATGGTTATATCTATATTTTTTCATTACTAATGACATTATGCCCAACTCCTTAAACAGTAATTATCTATAATCAATATCTTTGTTTCATATTTTCAAATTGACTATATTATATATTATAGATATAACAAATACTATATGATAAATGCAAAAAACATTGCAAAAAATGCTCTAAAATTTTCTCGTTGATAAAAAATTTTTTGCCAAAAAGCGTAAGATAAAGTATAGTATAATTTATGAAAAGAGGGATAGCTATGGAATATCAAAAAAAAGGCTATTTAACATCTTATTTTAAATTATTTCATCTCAAAGATGTCCAAAAAATAGAAATCAAAGCACATTATCACGAATTTGATAAAATAATTTTATTCTTAAGTGGTAAAGTTAAATATAATATTGAAGGACAAACTTATCAATTATTTCCCTATGATATTGTTTTTGTACCTCATAATTGTATTCATTATCCTACTATTAGCGATACAGCAACATATGAACGTATTGTCCTTTATATTGACCCTAATTATCTAAAAAATAAAATAGATACTACAGATAAATTAGACTTTTGTTTTAATTATGCTCAAGAACATAATTCATATGTTATGAATTTAGACAATATCAATGAAAATGATATCTTGAAACAAATCCAAATTTTAGAAAACTCCTTTAATGATAAGGGTTTTGCACATGAATTATACAGTAATCTAAAATTTTTAGAGTTTATGATTTTAATAAATAGAGCCATTATCAATGATAATAAAAATTTGACTATTCACCATAAAGTTTCCTATGATAAAACTATTAATTCTGTTATTGATTATATAAATGAACATTTATTTACAGAATTAAATATTGATTATCTAGCTAATCATTTTTTTGTAAGTAAATACTACCTAATGCGAAAATTTAAATTAAAAACGGGCTACAGTATTCATCAATATATATTAAATAAACGATTAATAGTGGCTAAAGAAAAGATTAAATCTGGAATAGCTTTAACTCAAATATGCTTTGATTGTGGTTTTAAAGACTATTCTACTTTTTCAAGAACCTTTAAACAAATTTTTAAACAAACACCAAGAGAATTCAAAAAAGCTCTTAATGAAAAAACTGATATATATAAAGAGGCTAAACAATATGAATAATATCTTAGAACTTCCTCAACTAATAGCAAAATTTAGTTATGAATTACCTAAAAATCAAACAGTGCTAATAAGTGGAGGTAATCCACCTGATGTACAGTGGTTAAAATCCATCTGTGAAAATAAAAATATTTTTTGTGCCGACCATGGTATAGATATATGTAAAGAAGCTGATATCAAGCCACTTCAATTAATTGGTGATGGTGATAGTGCTACTTCTGAAGCGTGGCAGTGGGCTGTAGATAATGATGTTACTATAACAAAAGTTCCTACAAAAAAAGATGTTACTGATACACAATTAGCACTTCAAATAATTGATGATAAATATCCAGCTTCAACTGTTATTTTAACAGGTGCATGGGGCGGACGTTTTGACCATGCTTTTAGCACTATATTTAGTTTTAATGGCATGTTAAACAAAAATTTTTGTGGTTGTATTGCTGATGAAAAAGAAGCTTTATTCTTTTTACATAATGAAGAACATCTAACCTTAAATCTCAAACAAACACCAAAAGCAATCTCACTACTTCCTTTAGGTGGTACTTGTAGTGGTGTTAGCATCAATGGTGTATATTGGCCACTTGACCAAGTTATGCTCAATAATAATTTACCCTATGCTGTAAGCAATGAAGTAAATAATAAAGAGAATACCATCTGGATATCCCAAAAACAAGGTATATTAGGTGTATATCTATACTTTGAATAATATTTAATAATAAAAAAGCGTTATAATCTTTGACATACTCCCCATGCCTAAAGGCAGGGGATTCTTGGATACAAACGATACTTGCCTACTAAAATAGCAGGTCTTACTATATCTCTCCAAAGAAGGTTGATG
>NZ_FOCY01000021.1:0-51531 GCF_900110235.1 Megamonas sp. Calf98-2
CATCAACCTTCTTTGGAGAGATATAGTAAGACCTGCTATTTTAGTAGGCAAGTATCGTTTGTATCCAAGAATCCCCTGCATTTAGGCATGGGGAGTATGTCAATTTTATAATATAACTACTCAAAAAAACTGTAAAATCAAGTACCACACGTAAAACGTGTGGCTTGCACAAGCCTATAAGGCTTTTAACAATAGCCAGTGCCTAAATGACGCTGGCTTTCTCTTCGTTCAAGCCATTGTGCACTGATTAATTAACAATCCCTAAAGGGATCATTTAATTCTTTTGTGCTTATTTTATCCATCATTTTATCATACGTATCTTGTTCTTTTATATATTTCGCTATTGTTGCTTCATTTAGTCCTACTGTCGATACATAATATCCTGTTGACCAAAAATTATTGTTTCCAAATTTATATTTTAAATTTCCATGTCTTGCAAATATCATCATTGCACTTTTTCCTTTTAAATACCCCATAAAATTTGATATACTCATTTTTGGTGGTATCTTAACCAAAATATGAATATGATCCGGCATAGCTTTCCCTTCTATTATCTCTATGCCTTTCCACTTACATAAATCTTTTATTATTTGTACGATATCTCTACGCAATTTATTATATATAATTTTTCTTCTATATTTTGGGGTAAATACTATATGATACTTGCACATCCATCTTGTATGTGCTAAACTTCTTTCCATAGAAATTCTCCTCTCTTTAATAATGACTTGAACACTTATTATTTTAATAGAGGAGAATTTCTATTTCTATAAGAAACTTATTAACCACTCGTAAAACGAGTGGTTTTTTGTTTCGCACGCTCTGCGTACTCAACTAACTAAAGTACATAATAAAAATGCACCTTAAAACTATATTAAGTCTTAAGGTGCATTTTTTTATGCGTCTTGTAAGATTTCTCTTAATTTTTCCATATTCATATTTTGACGAACAGTATCTGCTAAACGATTAAATGCTGCTTGTTTAGCTGCTGCATAATTTGTGCTTACAGATAACGCTTCTAAACCTTTGCGTTTACGCAATATATTGATCAGACTACGACGATATTTATCATTATCAAAAATACCATGAATATATGCACCCATGACATTTTGTTCTTGATTTATCATACCTTCTGCCACCTGCACATCTTTATCAGCACGTTTTGTGATCATAAATGGATGATTTTCTTCTTTTGTAAATTTAGTAGTTCCCATATGAATTTCATAGCCAAATAAATCATCTATAGACAATTTTTCACCTAAAAATTCCCAAGAAAGACATTTTGCTTCAACTTGTGAAGTAAGTTTTTTCTCTATAAAAGTAGTTTCCATTGGCAAGAAGCCAAGTCCTTTTACACTGTCATTATCTGATTCAGTATGCAATGGATCACTGATTTTTTCACCAAGCATTTGATAACCACCACAGATACCAATGATAGGAATGTTTTTTTCATGAGCTTCATTTAAAGCTTTTTCCATACCACTATCACGCAAATAAAGCATATCTTCTGTAGTGTTTTTGCTACCTGGAAGTAAAATTAAATCTGCCTCACCGATTTCTTGACCTTCTTTTACATAATAAAGATTTACATCGTCTTCTTTACTCAAAGCATCAAAATCAGTGAAATTAGAAATTTTAGGAGTTTGAATTACTGCAATTTTTATTGGTGCATTTGCTTTATCTTTTGCTTGGACTTGTTTATCTTCTAAAGATACAGAATCTTCATCTTCAATACCTAAATCAGGTAAATAAGGAATTACACCTAAAACTGGTTTTCCTGTTTTTTCTTCGAGGAAATCAAGTGCAGGCTGTAAAATAGTTACATCGCCACGGAATTTATTGATGATAAGTCCTTTTACTAAAGCTCTTTCATCTGGTTCTAAAAGCTCTAAAGTTCCCACAAGGGAAGCCAATGCTCCGCCACGGTCAATATCAGCAATCAGCAATACTGGTGCATTTAAATATTTAGCAATACGCATATTTACGATATCATTTGCTTTTAAATTCACTTCTGCTGGACTGCCTGCACCTTCAATTACCATCATCTCAAAGCGTTCTTCTAAACGACGAATAGCTTCTTTTACAGTATCAAAAGCTTTTAATGAATAGCCCTTATGATATTCACGTGCAGACATATTTCCTACAGCTTTTCCCATTAAAATAACTTGTGAACAAGCATTTCCTGTTGGCTTCAATAATACAGGGTTCATCTCTACAAATGGCTCAAGACCTGCTGCTTCTGCTTGAGCTACTTGAGCTCTACCCATTTCATCGCCATCTTTAGTTACATAAGAATTAAGTGCCATATTCTGTGCTTTAAATGGCACTACAGACATACCTTCTTGATAAAAAATTCTGCATAAAGCTGTAGTTAAAATACTTTTTCCTACATGAGAAGAAGTACCTTGTAACATAATATGTTTAGTCATCAGTTTTCCTCCATCTCTAGTGATTTTTTATAAGCTCTTATTTGTTCCACAAAATATTTAGCATTTTGCTTTGAGCCTAAAAAATGTAAATGCAAATATGAACCTACAATATTATCTTTAGCATATCCTGCTTTGTATTTCATATTATTACGCATTTTCGTAAATTCAAATGCCCATGGAAAACTTTCATCTTGTGTATCAATCTGCGTTGAAAAATGAAATTCATGACCTTTTATCTCATCATTTTGTTTTCCTAAAATATTATCTTGCAGAATTTTTGCTTTCACATAACCCACAGTCTGCAATTTTTTATTCATTTGAGCTTTCGCAGGAATAATCCCCACCATTTCATAAAATTTTTGCTCAAAATCATAAATTCCCTGCATTAAATACATAAAGCCACCACATTCAGCATATATTGGCATTTTGCCTTCATTAGCTTTGCGTATGGATTTTATCATCGAAGTATTTTGCATAAGTTCTTGAGCAAAAACTTCTGGAAAACCTCCGCCAAAAATCAAAGCATCAACATCATCAGGAATAGCTTCATCTTCTAATGGACTAAAAAACTTCAACTTCGCCCCTAAATTTTCTAATTGAGCTAAACTTGCTGGATAGTAAAAAGAAAAAGCTTTATCTTGTGCAATACCTATAGTTATATCTTTTTTGATATTTTCGGCTTCAAATTCTTCAACTTCGATAGCTGGTGCTGTTTTAGCAAGTTCAATGATTTCATCTAAATACACTTCTTGAGCAATTTTTTCAGAAATCTTTTCGATGACCTCACGTGCATTATTTTCTCCAGCTGGTGTCAAACCTAAATGACGCTCTGGCATATGCACACTATCATCACGGAAAATTGCACCATAAACAGGCACATTTATTTTCTTCATAGCTTCTTCAATCAAAGCTTTATGTGTTGGTGAACCTAATTTATTTAAAATTACACCGGCTAAATTCACATCACTATCATATAATTTAAAACCAAGTGCTATAGCTGCGGCTGAATCGCCCATTGATTGCACATTGATGACTAAAATCACAGGTGCATTTAATTTTTTCGCTAATTGTGCTGTAGAACTAACACCATTTTTTCCGCCATCATAAAGCCCCATAACACCTTCGATAATCGCTATATCGGCATCTTTTGATTCTTGCACAAATAAATCATTTATCATGCTTTCATCAACAAGCCATGTATCGAGATTATGACCTTTTCTTCCTGCCGCCATACCATGATAACTAGGATCAATATAATCAGGGCCAACTTTATACGGTTGTACTTTTAAACCTTTATTTTTTAATGCACGAAGTATTCCTGTAACGACTGTAGTCTTACCTGAACTACTTTGAGTGGCTGCAATAACTACACGAGGAATATTTACTTTTTTCATCATTAAATCACCTTATTAAATGCGTGTATTATCAATGATATACATTACTGCATTAATGCAAGAAGCAGCAATTGGGCTGCCGCCTTTTGTTCCTGTTACTGTAATATATGGAACTTTTGATTCAGCAATTAATAAATCTTTTGATTCAGCAGCTCCTACAAAACCAACTGGTGTACCAATGATAGCAGCTGGACGAATATTTTCTTCATTCATTAAACGGATAACTTCAAATAAAGCTGTTGGTGCATTACCAATAGCAACGATTGCTCCATCTAATTCTTTGCCAAAATGACGCATAGCAGCAATAGAACGAGTAATACCATGTTCTTTTGCATATTTTGCAATTTCAGGATCTGCAATTTTACATTCTACAGAGCCACCCCAAGAAGCTAATTTGCGTTTATTGATACCGGTGCGAACCATTTCTACATCAGTATAGATTTTGCAACCAGAAAGCAAAGCTTTTTTCATAGAAGCTACTACATCTTTATGAATACGAATGATTGGTGCATAATCCACATCGCCAGAAGCGTGAATAATACGAGAATAAATTTTTGTTTCTTCTTCGCTTAAATTTAATTTTTCAATATATGGTTTAATAATTTCAAAACTACGAACTTCTATAGCCATTGGGTCTTTGATAAATTCCATCAAAATCCCTCCTATTTTTCATATTTGGCAACAAATGTGCCTACACAATCATAATCATGAGTTAAATTTTTATAATCTATTCTTGGTCTATCAATAATGACAATTTCTAGACCTAATTTAATTGCAGCTGTCAATTTTGTTTCTGTGCCACCTAAAGTGCCACTATTTTTCATCACAACAACATCTGCATTGTATTTTTCATATAAAGCTATATTCAAGCTTTCCGAAAAAGGTCCTTGCACAGCTACTATATCTTTGGGAGATATTCCACAATTTTCACAGATTTGCAGAGAAGCAATAGCAGGAAGTACTCTCGCTATAATATGCTTATTGTATTTTTTACTATCTTTAGCAAATAAGTCTAAACGATTACTACCTGTTGTCAAAAAGATATTTTCACCTAATTGCATAGCAAGGTCAGATGCTTCTTCATAAGTTTTCACTAAATGAAGTTTTTCATAAGCAGGTATTGGCGTTACTTCTCTTTCATAGCGAATATAAGGTATATTTAATTCATCACAAACCTGCATAGCTGTTTTAGATACATTCACCGCATATGGGTGCGTAGCATCTACAAAAACTTTTATCTGATTTTCTTTTAAGCAATTCTTCATAGCTTCTTCATCTAATTTATGGTCATTGATGATTAAATTTTCATCTTTCGGTAATAACTCTTTACCATAATTAGTAACTACAGAAGCCATAACTTTATAATTTTGCTTTAATAAATATTCTACAAGACCTCTACCATCTTGCGTTCCTGAAGCTACAAAAATCATACTTCATAGCCTCTAGGTGTTATCATAAAGCCTTCTTTAGCAAAAGTTTTGCTATTGCCAATGATTACCATAGAAAACATATTGATATCTTCTTTTGTGAAGTTTTCTAAATCAGAAATAACCATTGTTTCATTTTCACGGCTTGCACTATTTACAATGCCAACTGGAGTTTTAGGGTCTTTATGTTTTAACATAATTTCACGAATTTCTTCGATATGCTGTACACGTTTATGGCTTTTTGGATTGTATAAACCAATTACAAAATCACCTTGAGCTGCAAGGTCTGCACGTTTTTTAATCAATTCCCATGGAGTCAATAAATCACTTAGGCTGATGATTGCAAAATCATGCATAAGTGGAGCACCTAATACAGCAGCAGCCGCATTTACAGCAGAAAGACCTGCTACAATCTGTACTTGTGGTCTTTCTTCTTTTGGCAATTTCAATAATAATTCTAAAACAAGACCTGCCATACCATATACACCAGAGTCACCACTTGAAACTACTGCAACATTATGACCTTTTACAGCTTCTTCAATAGCCATTTTACAGCGGTCAACTTCTTGCATCATTCCTGTGCCAATTACATTTTTTCCATCTAAAAGATGTTTAATCAATTTAATATATGTGTTATATCCTGCTACTGTATCAGCTTCTAAAATAGCATTTAAAGCACGAGGAGTCATATCCTCTTTACCACCTGGACCAATTCCAATTACTTTAATCATTCCCATGCTAAGGACACCGTCACTTTCTCAAATTTTGTCTTCGGCAAAATTATCTTTGCCCTTTCATTATATGCCAATATAGCAGCTTGACATACATTTCCTATACCAATTTGTTTTTTCACAAAATTAGATTCAGGTAATTTATATTTATCAATCACATTTTGCATGATTGTATTATCATAAAAATGAGTTTCTACTTTATATTTTTCTGCCCATTGATGTAAAGCTTTCTCATTTTGCTTGACGATTGTAGAAACTAATGCTTTGATTTTTAAATCTTCACAATCTGCCATTTTTTTAGCTTCATTTATTGCCTGTTCCACAAGATTTAATTCAACATCTTTGCGACAACCAACGCCAATTATCAATTGTTTTCGCGTTAAAAATAATATATTTTCTCGCACTTGTCGTTTATCTGTGATAAATACACAAAAATCATTTTGCCTATCAAGTTCTTCTACATCAATCAATTTAGCTTCAATCTTAAAATCTCTAGCCAAATTGATTATCATCTGTTCACTTTGCTTTAAATCTTTATCTACATAATAAATAACTTTTTGGTGTTGAATTAATGCTGAATTAATTATTTTTATATGTTCTAAAGGATATGGCACTAAATTATATTTTCTTGCCACCACATCAGGAGCAATTATTTTATTCGTATCTGTAGCTGTAGTAATAACTGGCATAGCATTTAATATATCAGCAATCTTCAACGTGAGTTCATTTGCTCCACCCAAATGACCAGATAACAAACTTATCACAAAATTAGCTTTTTCATCTAAAACTATTACAGCTGGGTCTTTGACTTTATGCACGATAAATGGTGCTATCATTCGCACAGCAATACCTGTCGAAGTGAAAAATATAATCGCTTCATACTCAGCAAAAATATTTTTTATCACTTCATTCATTTTGTCATACTCATATATATGACCAGCTAAACTAATATCATATCTATCTTTTTTTACATAGATATCACAAGTTTTCAAGGTATTTTGCAATTTACAAGCTAAATCAGCACCATTTTTAGTTACAGTAATAATTGCATATTTCATTAAGCTTTATCTGTACCTTGACGATACATATGACTAAATTCTGGTGCATAAAGACGAGATTTTGCATATTCTGTATCTAAACATTTACTTACAACAATCATAGCTGTACGAGAAATATTATTTTCTTTAACAATATCGGCAATAGTTTCAAGTGTGCCACGTACAATTTTTTGTTCAGGCCAAGAAGCTTTCTGCACGATAGCAATAGGTGTAGATGGTTCATAGCCACCTTCAATCAACTGTTCTACTACTTCAGAAATCATATGCACGCTCAAGAAAATACACATAGTAGCTTGATGAGCTGCTAAGGATTTTAATTTTTCTTTTTCAGGAACAGGTGTTCTACCTTCATTGCGTGTGATGATTACAGTCTGAGAAATTTCAGGAAGTGTATATTCCTGTTTTAAAGCTGCTGCTGTAGCTAAGAAAGAACTTACACCTGGAATTACAGTGTATTCAATATTGCGACGAGATAATTCGTCCATCTGTTCTTGAATAGCACCATAAATTGCAGGGTCACCAGTATGGAGTCGAACTGTCATTTTACCTTCTTGTTCTGCTGCTGTAATTGTTTCAATAACTTCACCTAAAGTCATAGAAGCACTATTATAAATTTCACAATCTGCTTTTGCATAATCTAATAATGCAGGATTTACAAGAGAACCAGCATAAATAATTACATCTGCCTCTTTTAATAATCTTTGACCTTTAACTGTAATAAGTTCAGGATCCCCAGGACCTGCACCAATAATATAAACCATAAAAAATATCCTCCCTAATTCATCTTATTTTAGTTTTTTACAAGTAACAATATAAACTGGATTTTGTGCATTGAACATATCGTATGAACCGATTTGTCTTAAACGATTTACTTGTACTTGAATTGCTTCATAAGTGTAACTTTCTTTTTGCTTCATATATGTTGTGATTTCAGATATTGTCTGGATTGTTACCGCATTTACGATAATACGTCCACCTTCATTTAATTTACTATCAATTATATCTAAAATCTCAAACATATGTTTGCCACTACCACCGATGAATACAACATCACAATTTGGCAATTCATCTAATCCTTTTGGTGCTTCTGTGGCAATGACTTTAACTTTATCTTCTAATTTAAATTTAGCAATATTTTGATGTAATAAATCAACCGCTAAATCTTTTTTCTCTATAGCATAAACTTCTCCTTGAGGAGCAAGTAAAGCCGCTTCAATAGATAAAGAACCTGTACCAGCACCAATATCCCAAATAATATTATCAGGACGAATTTTTGCCTTGCACATTGTCAAAATGCGAATTTCTTCTTTTGTCATTGGCACTTTATCGCGAATAAATTCTTCATCTGCTATTCCTGGTAAATTCAAATATGCACCAACTTTCTATTCATAATTTATTTTATATTAACCTTCAACTATCATCACACAATGACTCGCACATGCTTTTGTCTGTGCTTCATCTAAAGATAAGCTGACTATCTTTTCATCAGGATAAGAAAGTCTAGAACAAATATATGCTCTCGCATTTTTATCCCAGCCTCTTGCTATCAAATATGTGGCTATAGCATTAGAATTAAATTTATTATCTGTGAGCATACCGATTATGCGACCTGGATAATATTTTAAGTCTTCATCACTCGGCACACGTCCATGAAAACTAAGTAGACTAGCTTCTTGCCATGGAAGTGCTATCTTAGCAAAAGCTGTTTGCATGGAACTTAGTCCCGGAATTACTTTTATATTTTCTAAAGGAAAGTTCTTACGCAAAGCACTTAACAAAGAATAATATCCCGGATCACCAGATACCATTACTACTACATCATTATCATTTAATTCAACTTTTATAAAATCCATTACAGCACTGATATCTGCTTTTATGGCAAAAGTTTTTTGACCTTGATGAGAAAATTCATTTAATGCTCTCGTTCCTCCAACTAAAACATTTGCTTCATTTATAGCTTGCATAGCCATAGGAATGACATATTCTTTCGCTCCTGGACCAATTCCAGCCACAATTATTTTATGTTCCAACCTAATCTACCACCTATTTCTCTTGCATTATCGTCCATACCCAAAATTTCACCTTTCAAAGTAACCATCACAGTTCCTACTTTGAAAGCATTAAATACATGTTGTTCACTGCGAAGACTAGCTCTTTTAGCTAATAAATCATAAAAACCTTTTTCTACCAATCCATATCTTTCAATGATTGGCATAGCTGCTTCTGTTGTCTTCACTTTAAAAATTTCCTCTACGCCTTTTTTATCCATGCCCAAAAGAGCAGCATAAGAAGCTAATATTTCCAAGCGAGCATCAGCTATTTTACTATGTGTATAGAAAATTCCTCCAGCTACTTTTACCAATTTACCTAAATGACCAAATAAAAGCACTGATTTAATTCCTTCATCAGCAGCAAATTCCAACATATGACCGATAAAATTACTTGTCTGTACCATAGCTTTTGCTGGAAGATTTAATTTACTAGCAATATTTTCACCAATTTTTCCAGGAACAAAAATAATATCATCAAATCCATTTGCTTTAGCTACAGAAATCTGCGGTGTAAGCGAATTTTTAAAGCCTTCTTCAGACATTGGACGCACCACGCCAGTAGTGCCAATTACAGAAATACCGCCTTCTATACCCAATATAGGATTAAGCGTTTTTTTCGCTAGTTCCACTCCTTTAGGAATAGAAATCGTAATATCACAGCCATAACCTTCTGGCAATAATTCACGAACGACTTTCGTCATCATTTTTCGTGGTCCTGGATTTATTGCCGGCTCTCCTGGCGGAATAGATAAACCTGCCTCTGTAACTTTTCCAATACCTAAGCCAGCATAAAAATTGATTTTATCATCATCTTTATTTATTTTTACTTCCGTAAATACAGAAGCTCCATGTGTGATATCTGGGTCATCACCAGCATCTTTTATGACTTCTGCTCTTGCTCCAGTTGATGTAAGCTCTACATTTTTAATGGGAATATGCAATAATTCTCCACTTAGAGCATATAATTCAATCTCTTGAACGACATTTCCCTGTAAAGCAAGTATAGCAGCTTTTGTACCAGCAGCTGCACAAGAACCTGTTGTATAGCCACTTTTCATTTCTTTACGCATAAAAAAATCTCCCTTTGGGCAGGGAGATAGACTTATCCCGTATTTCTACGAAAAATTCTCCACCTGCCCATCTCTCGTGAGTCTGAAAAATATATCATCTATAAATTTCACGGTGTTTTTCCAATAGGCAAGTCTCCTGACTTAGGTTCCTCGCTGATTTTCGCCTTCCCAAAATAAATTATTTCAGTGACATAATTAAAAATAGCTCCCCTTACAGTGGCGGGACCGTACTGGCTCTTCCAGTTTCCTTATTAAGCTTACGCACCTATCTCTATTTAATTTAATATATTATATTATAGGCATTATCCATTAATACTGCAAATCAAATTATTATTTCTTCAATATCTTTTCCACTAAATTTTTATCTAAATCAGGCAAATAAATAATTTCTTTTGCCAATGTTTCATGTTTATTTATCATTTTTTCCATGAAAACCATATCATACCAACAATTTTGCTTATAACCACATTTTGTAAAATGAGCTATTTTCTTATAATTAAATTTTTCATGGAAAGCTATACTTTGCGGATTGGGATAGGTTATGCTTGCTACTAAATTAGTTATATTTTGCAATTTTAAAATCGCTTCTAATTTCGTATATAAAATTTCTCCTATTTTTCTACCTTGATATTTTTCATTAATATAAATAGAAGTTTCTACACACCAATTATAAGCTTGTCGTTCCCTAAAAGTAGAAGCATATGTATAACCTACTATTTCATCACCAATACAAGCTAAAATATAAGGAAATTTCGACATTATTTTTGTTATACGCTGTTTAAATTCGTCAATTATTGGCACTTCATATTCAAAAGTGATATTTGTATTTTTTACATAGGGAGCATAAATTTCTACTAATTTTTCTGCATCATCTATTTTGGCTAAACGAAAAATTATTTTTTCATCATTCTTCATTAAAATCTCTCCTCAATAACTAAATTTTTACTTAAAATCTATACAAATATTTATACTAAATAATTCTAGTCAAAATTTATATTGAGTCAAATAAAAATTTAATCATTATTGATATTCATTCTTGACACTATATACCACATAGGGTATACTAAAGACGCAAAGATAATACCCCTGGGGGTATGTAATTATTTTAGAAAAGAGGCGTACATATGGCTACTACTTCTAATTTATCTATTGATAATAATAATCACAAACAAAAAGCATATTCAATCAATATCCATTGTGCTAATTGTGCTGCCAAAATCGAACGAAAAATCAACGAATTATCTGATGTAGATAACGCTACTATTTCTATTTTGACTAAACAATTAACTTTAACAGCTAAAAATCCTGATGAATTATTACCTACTATTCAAAAAATAGCAGACAAAATTGAACCTGGCACTATAATCACTCAACTTGAAGAAAATGCTTCTAATTATAAAGAAAAAATCTATCTAATCGAAAATTTAGATTGTGCTAACTGTGGTGCTAAAATCGAAAAAAAATTAAATGAATTACCTGAAATCAAATCTGCTCAATTGACATTTGCTACTAAAAAATTAAAAATAGTAGCTCAAAATCCTGATGTACTTCTACCTCAAATAAATAAAATAGCTAATTCCATTGAAAATGGTGTAAAAATCATAAATGCTGATGAATCTTCTTCAAAATCTCATCAAAATACAAAAAAATTTTTTGATGAAAAAAGCATTGATATTATTGAAATTGTATTTGGTGCTATTTTATTTATCATTGGCGAATTTACCTCTCTTGTACCTGACCAATATACACTTTATCTATATATCGTAGCTTATTTAATTTTAGGTTTCCATGTACTAAAAACTGCCATCACCAATTTATTTCATGGCAATGTCTTCGATGAAAACTTTCTCATGAGTATCGCAACTTTGGGAGCATTTGCTATCAAAGAATATCCTGAAGCTGTCGGTGTTATGCTCTTTTATCGCATTGGCGAATATTTTGAAGAACGTGCTACAGAAAAAAGTCGCAGTCAAATTATGGATGCTGTTGATTTACGACCTGAAACAGTAAATCTTCTCCATAGTGATAAAATGTCTGTTATTTCTGCTCATGAAGCCAAGGTTGGCGATATTTTATTAGTTCGTGCTGGTGATAGAATTCCTGTTGATGGCATTGTCATTGAAGGAGAAAGTCGTTTGGATACATCACCTGTTACTGGCGAACCTATTCCAATAAAAATTGCCCCTAATAGCTCTATCACTTCTGGTTGTTTGAATATTTCTGGTGCTATCAAAATGAAAGTGGAAAAGCCATTATCTGAATCTATGGTTTCGCGTATTTTACAATCTGTAGAAAATGCTGCTGCTAATAAACCTAAAATAGATAAATTCATCACTCGTTTTGCTCGTATCTATACTCCAATTGTTGTTGCTGTTGCCCTTGTCACAGCTATCATTCCTTCACTGATTACAGGTGATTGGGAACATTGGATTTATACAGCTTTAACTTTTTTAGTAATTAGTTGCCCTTGTGCTTTAGTATTAAGTGTGCCACTTGCTTTCTTTTCTGGTATTGGCAGTGGTTCCAAACAGGGAATTTTATTTAAAGGTGGTCTAGCTTTAGAAGCTTTAAAAAATATAAAAACTATCGTCATGGATAAAACAGGTACACTGACTCATGGTAATTTCACAGTTAAAACTATAAATCCTGCAAATAATTACACAAAAGAAGAATTACTTTCTCTTTGTGCTAGTTGTGAAAAAATTTCCTCTCACCCTATTGCTATCAGCATTATCAATGAAGCCACTAAACAAAAACTCAATTTAAAAACTACTACTGATAATCAAGAAATTGCTGGTGAAGGTATAATCTGCACTATCGACAAGCAAAAAATTTATTGTGGTAATAAACGCTTAATGCAACGATTTAATATTGCTTTACCTGATGATTTACTTATTAATGCTGGTACAGAAATATTTATTGGTATAGATGATAAATATGCTGGCTCTATTGTTATTGATGACACCATCAAAGATGATGCAAAATCCACTATTGCTAAATTAAAAAATTTAGGTTTAACTACAGCTATGCTCACAGGTGATAATGAACATAGTGCTTATGCTGTAGCTAATAAAGTAGGCATTGATAAAGTTCATGCTAAACTTTTACCTGAAGATAAATTAAAAAAATTATCCTCACTTAGACAAGAACATGGTAATGTATTTTTTGTCGGCGATGGTATAAACGACGCTCCTATTCTCGCTGGTGCTGATGTTGGCGCTGCTATGGGTAGTGGTGCTGATGCTGCCATTGAAGCTGCTGATGTAGTATTTATGAATTCTAAAGTTCATTCTATTTTCCAAGCGATAAATATTTCTCGCGATACCATTCGCATAGCATGGCAAAATGTAGTCTTTGCCTTAGGTATAAAAATACTCATCATGGTTCTCGGTCTTATGGGCTTTGCTTCCATGTGGGCAGCCGTTTTTGCCGATACTGGTGTAGCTATGATTTGTATTTTAAACTCCATTCGCATTCTTTATAAAAACTATTAATAGCTTCTAACTTTTAATAATCTGTTCATTTTCTTTTTTAGATGAACAGATTATTTTTTATATTTACGAAAATTTCTTGGAGTACATCCATTATATTTTTTAAAAAGTTCTGCATAATAACTTCCACTATTAAATCCACATTCTAATGCAACTTCTGTAATTGATAAATCTTCATTCTTTAATAAAATCTTACTTTTTTCTAATCTATATAAATTAACAAAATCATTTGGTGTTTTATTTACATATCGCTTAAAAAGTTCATAACACTTACTTTTACCTACATTTCCAGATTTTGCAATATCTTGTAAAATTATTGCTTTTTTATAATTTTGATAAATAAATATTACCATCTGTTTAAATATGTTCACATCATCAGAAGTATCATCTTTTATTAAGTTTAAATTTTTATCATTATCTATTAAATTATATATTTGATACCATAAATCATATACTAAAGACAACAATTTCCATTCTTTTGCTCTACAAGATTTTTCCTGCCAATCTATTAATGCAAATAATATTCTATCTAATTGTTTTCCTTCATTATTTTTCAAACACCATGCCAATAGTCCATTATTCTCAATAATAGGAATTACATATTCTCGATACATAGCTTTATTAATTTTTAATACTGAAGGATTTACCATTAAACAAATAAATTTACAATCATCATGATTATATTCATAACCATAATGTATCTGCTTTGAATTTACAATTAAAATATCATCTTTTATTAAATGAAAAATTTCTCCATTTATATAAAAATTCATTGAACCTGATAAAATTTTTATAATTTCTATATCATCATGCCAATGACATAAAGCTCTTTTATTTTTATATTGTATTAATTCTCTTATCTTTATAGATATTGGCAATAATAAATTTTCATATTCTACTACTTCTAAATTATTTTCTATTATATGCATAAAGCTCATCCTCAGCAGATTATTGTTATAAAAAACTCGGTCAATATTGATAGTATTATCCCCTATTATATATTATTATGACTCTATAATTAATTATTTTAGGAGGTTTTATCATGCTAGCTGATTATCATATGCACACTAAATTTAGTGATGACTCTACTTGCCCTATGGAAAAAGCTATACAAACAGCAATAGCGAAAAATCTTGATGAAATCTGTTTTACTGAACATATTGATTATGGTGTAAAAACAGATTTAAATTGTGATTGTCAAAAATATCTTGAAAAATTTACATATTATCAAAAATTATTTTCTCCCCAAATAAAACTAAAATTCGGCATGGAATTTGGTATGCAAACACATACTATCAATCAATTTGCCAAAACATTTACTAGTTATCCCTTTGATTTTATAATACTTTCTTGTCATCAAGTCGATAATCTTGAATTTTGGAACCAAGCTTTTCAACAAGGAAAAACACAACAAAAATATAATGAACTTTATTACCAAGAAATTTTAAAAGTAATCCAACAATATAAAGATTATTGTGTTCTCGGTCATTTAGATATGATTAATCGTTACGACCAAAAAGGGATTTATCCTTTCAATAAAGTCTTTGACCTTGTAAATGAAATTTTAAAACAAGTCATAAATGACCACAAAGGCATTGAAATTAATACTTCTTGTTATCGTTATGGTCTAAAAGATTTAACGCCTTCCATTGAAATTTTAAAACTCTATAAAAAATTAGGTGGCGATATTATAACCATTGGTTCTAACGGTCATGATGTTGACCAATATGGCTTTAAAATCCAAGAAACTAAACAAATATTAAAGGCTTTAGAATTTAAATATATTTATACATTTGACAAAATGAAACCTATTGTTCATACAATTTAATAATTAAAATAAAAAAACTAGATGCAGTTAAACTACATCTAGTTTTTTATTATTTTCTAGCACATTCACTATCTAAATTAAGCATAATTTTAAGACCATGGTCTAATGTCGGCAATAAATATTCTAAGCATTCTCTTACAGCTTTAGGACTTCCTGGCAAATTAATAATCAAAGATTTTTTTCTAATGCCTGAAGTTGCTCGACTCAACATAGCTCTCGGTGTAATTTTTAAACTATACATACGCATAGCTTCAGAAATTCCTGGTGTTTCTTTTTCAATTACATCTTTTGTCGCTTCAGGTGTATTATCTCTTGGCGAAAAACCTGTACCACCTGTTGTCAAAATCAAAGGAATTTCTTTATCCGCAAGCTCTATCATTTTGTCTGCCAATAAAGCTCTATTATCTGGCAAAATTTCCATAGATACTACTTTATAATCAGACTCTTCTACAATCTGCTTTATACATGGACCACTTAAATCTTCACGAAGACCTTTTGCACCTTTATCACTTGCAGTGATTATCGCCACTTCAAACATTTCTTTCACCTTCTCAAGCTTCTACAAAAATTGTATCTTGTGCTTTAATTTCTCCGCCATTTAATACAATCGCAAATACACCTTCATTAGGCATGATACATTCACCTGTTTGCTTTTGAATATTGCAACCTAAATGGCATTTTTTACCTATCTGAGTGATTTCCAATAAAATATCATTTACTTTTAATCTTGTACCAATCGGCAAATTTTTTAAATCAATACCTTCAACTAAAAGATTTTCGCCAAATGCACCAGCAGGAACTTTGAAATTATATTTTTCTTCAAAAGCCCTCACCGCTTCTACTGCTAATAAACTTATCTGACGATGCCATTTTCCAGCATGGGCATCATGTTCTAAACCAAAATTCTTTATCATCAAGCCCTTATCTACAGCAGTTTTTAAAGTGCCTTTTTGTTCACTGATACATACAGCTAAAATTTTTCCCATCAATTAAATTCTATACTCCTTATTATTTTTCATAATCATAAACACCAGATTTTCCGCCTTCTTTATGCAATAGACGTATATCTGATATTTCCATACTTTTATCTATAGCCTTGCACATATCATAAATCGTTAATAAAGTAACTGATACAGCATGGAGTGCTTCCATCTCAACGCCAGTCTTACCATTGACTTTTGTTGTCGCAATAGCTTTTATCATATAATTTTCTTCGTCTAATTCAAAATCAATCGTAACTTTTGTAATAAATAATGGATGACAAAGCGGTATCATATCACTTGTTTTTTTCGCTGCCATGATACCAGCTATTCTAGCAACAGCTAATACATCACCTTTTTTATTAGTCTGCTCTTTGATTGAACGAAAAACTTCTTGATTTACTTTTATACTACCTTCGGCAATAGCTATACGCATGGTAATATCTTTTTGACTGACATCAACCATGATAGCTTCACCATCTTGATTAAAATGCGTAAAATTCGCCATATTTTCCTCATTTATAATTTATTATTTTAATTTTTTAGCCACATCAGTTACATCTTTAACAGTATTCACTGTATCTGTGATATCTGATGTTGAATTTCTAAATTCTTTTATACTTTTACCTAAAGCCTTACTTATTTCTGGCAATTTCTTAGGGCCAAATACCACTAAAGCAATCACTAAAATTAAAATTAATTCTGGTATACCTAATCCAAACATCTATTTTTCTCCCATCTAAAATTATTTTACTGTGCTCTTTTTTGAATTAACTGAGCTACAATACTAATCGCAATTTCGGAAGGTGTTTCCGCTTTAATATCTAGCCCTATAGGCATGATAATTTGTTTTATTAAATCTTCGCTAAAACCTTTTTCTGCCAAGTAATTTTCTACATGAATTTTTTTATGTCTACTGCCAATCACACCAATATATGCTGGAGAATTTTTCAATAAACTTTCTAAAACCAAAGTATCTTTTGTATGACCATTAGTTACAACTATTACATAATCACTATTTTTGATTTCCACTTGCTCACTAAAATCTGCGTAATCTACAACTACAATGCGTTTAGCGTCTGGAAATAATTCTTTTTTAGCAAATTCACTGCGTTCTTCAAGCACGATATATTCAAATTCTAAATTTGGCAATAATTTTGCGACTTCTTGAGCTACATATCCGCCACCGAACAAATAAACTCTAGGGCTTTGCTTCATGATTTCTAAATACTGCCCATATTGATTTGTTGTATCCATCTGCAATAAAGATTTTTTAGTCAATTTTTCTTTCAAAGCAAAGCTTTCCGCTAAGTCATAAACTTTAAAATCAAAATTTTCATTTTGCCAACCTAAACTCAAAACGATTTTATTTTTCGTATTAATTAAAGTCAATGCTTTTTCCACTTGAACTAAATCTTTTTTCTGTAAACAATATAGAGCAACTGTCAACTGACCGCCACAAACCATACCGTATTCACCAGCAGTAGCATTATTCAAAGAAAAAGTCTGCACTATGGATTTACCATTTTTTATATTTTGTTTAGCTTCCTGTATAGCCAAATATTCTAAAGGGCCACCACCAATTGTATCCACCGTTGAGCCATCAGATAAAATAAGCATATGTGCACCCACTCCACGCGGAGCAGAGCCTTTTTTCTCCATGACCATTGCCAAAATCACAGGATTATTTGCTTTTAATTGTGTCTGCACTTTTTGCCAAAAAGCTTTTATTGTAATCATTTCTTGCCCTGCTTTCTCAAATTTTTCAAGCCATATAATACAGCTTCTAAAGCACCGCCACCTATAGCTCTAGATTTATCAGATATACTAAAACAATGGCTTTGCTCTGCTCGTGGGTCAATATCTCCACATTTCATCTTATCTGTAACTACAATGCCATCATGCAACATACCGCGAACGATACCATCTATTAAGGCTGTTACTTCTCTGTCATCAACATAAGCTACAATATCGCCTTTTTTTACAAAATCACCAATTTTGACCACGGATTTAAATACGCCTTCGCCATTAGCTCTGATAATTCGCTCTACAGTATAACCGCCAATATTTCCTGGAACACCTGTATTTTTTATAGCACTGCCATCTTCGATTACCTTACCTAAAAAATGACCTCTTTTCGTTTCGATAACATAATCGCAATCTTTTTTAGCTGTAAATCCAGGTCCTACAGCAATGACAATCGGTGCATCATCAATTTTTGTATTTATATTTTTCTTAGCCATTATAGCATCAATGATAATATCTGGTTTATACTCTTTCACAATATCAGCATTTTCATCAACAATTACAGCGATTTTATCTTGTGCGATAACTTCTTGTGCCTCTTGATAATTACTTACCAACTTTCCTTTTATACCTTCTATATTTACTTCATTTTCATAGACGGCATTAGAATAAGACACTGTCAATCTTACAGTCAAAGGTTTTTCTATCTCCGTCATAATAATCGGAAATCCTGCTCGTTGCAATCGCCAAGCAATACCTGATGCTAAATCGCCAGCGCCTTTTATCAATATTTTTTCCATTAAAATTACCTTTACCTTCTCTATTTTTACTTTCTAAAACTCATTACGATAACTACTTATCGCCACTTTTATTTTACATTCTGTCAATTTTTCAGCTATAAATATAGCTTCTTTTAAAGCAAGTAAAGTATCAACTTGATTTAAGATGACGAAAAACTCTCGCTTACCTATATCTTTCCTTGCTCCTTGTTCACTTGATATCACTTTTATTATATCATTTTTTGTCAGATTTTCGTTTACTTGCTTTTGTAAAAACTTTGCTAAAAGTTCGGCTCTACATAAAGATTTTAACGGCTGATTTAATGCACTCATGCCTACGATATATACTACTTTATTTGATGAAGATATATAAACTGGTTCTTTTTGTTTAGGGAATTTAAATGGCAATCTTTTTGCTCCATCAGCTTCAATCAAAGTTATATCTGCCAAAGATACGATTTCTCGCAAAAATTCTTCGTCCCATGAACTTATCTTTTTGCCATAATCTTGACCAGTAAATACCCAATTTTGCTGTTTTAATTTTTGCTTTAATAAATTTTTATCTCTTATCGTTATAGCATCTGCTGTTTTAAACATCTTTGTTGTTGTTGTAATCAAAACTTTCTTATGTTCACACATTAAATTTTTAGCTAATAATTTTATCGAAGACGTTTTACCACCTGCACCAGATATAGAAATTATATCTTGATTTTTCACTTGCAAATACTCTACTATACTTTTATTAATCAACTTTTTCTTTGTATATTCTAAAAACATAAATTTATTCTCCTATGAGGTGTTTTCTATGTATAAAAAATCTCTATGCGTTGTTATTTTAGCTGCTGGCAATAGCTCTCGTTTCGGTGCGAATAAATTACTTTATTCTATAAATAATATCCCTATGTATCAATATACTTTAAATTTAATCAAAAAACTAAATCCTAAACAAACAATTTTAGTTACTAAATATCCTGAAATCACAAAAAAAATTGACCCAAATATAATAGTTGTTCCTAACTATGATACTCATTTGGGTCAATCTCATTCTATGCAATTAGCCATAAAAGCCAGCCAACAATTATCTTCTGCTGATAATACAAATGATAATAATATTGACGGCTATTTATTCATCGTTTGCGACCAACCATTTTTGACATTTGCAAGTCTAAATAAACTTTATCAAACATGGCAAAAAAAAGATAATATCTGTGCTCTATCATATAAAGGAAAAAGAGGTAATCCTGTGATTTTCGCTCAAAAATACGTGCCAGAATTACTCGCTATCCATGGAGATAAAGGCGGTCGCATTGTCATTCAAAAACATCTTGATGAATTAACTTTAACCGAAGTGAATTCTGCTAAAGAATTAGTAGACATAGATACATTATCCATATTAAATGAACTTCAAGACTAAAACTCAAGCTCTAAAATATGGTCAACTGATAAATTATTTTGTTTTATAAAATCTTCTACTATAGATTTATCTTCTATTTTACTAGTCCAACCAATGCCACAACCACCTGTAAGCTCTACAGGTACAGGCAATAATCTGCCAGCGATATTTCCTTTTTTACAAGCAGATTCAAAAGCAAAAGCATGTGTTGGATTATCAAATGTTATCACTAATTTTAAAGATTTTCCTAATCTTGACATAAATCGTCCCTGATTTCTTTTATTGCTATTAATGCTTGTTTTGCTTCTTCTTGTGTATTAAATCTTGAAAAACTAAAACGAACTGTGCCTTGTTTATCAGTTCCTAAAGCCTGATGAATAAGTGGTGCACAATGTATACCACTGCGGACAGCAATGCTGTATTCCATCCATAATCTATCTGCAACTATTGAAGAATCTATATCTTTGATATTAAAACTTATCACTGGTACGCGATTTCTTTTAAAACAGCCATAAATTTTTACATCTTCAATATTTTTTAGACCTTCATAAAAATCTTTTGCCAACAAAAGTGCATCTGTATCTAAACCATTTTTTAAAATCCAATCTACAGAAGCATTCAGCCCTGCAATACCATGAACATTTGCTGTTCCCGCTTCAAATACATTTGGCATCATATCTGGGTGATTTTTCGCAAAACTATAAAAACCACTGCCACCAACTTTTACAGGTACAGGGTGAAGACCTTCTCGCAAAACTATTCCACCTGTACCTTGCGGAGCAAATAATTCTTTATGACCTGTAAAACATAAAATATCTATGTTGAAATTTTCCATGTCAATCGGTATTAAACCAGCTACTTGAGCAGCATCTAAAATAAATAAGGCATTATGTTCATGAACTATAGTTCCTATACGCTGTATATCCATAAGATTACCCGTAACATTTGATGCCCCTGTTGTAATCACAGCCAAAGTATCAGGACGAAAAGCTCTTTCCATCAATTCATATTCAAAATTTCCATCTTTATCTACAGGAATTATGGTTAAATCCAAATCACCATCACGTAGATATAATGGACGCAATACAGAATTATGGTCATTTGCTGTAGTTATGATATGCCCTTTATTAAAAAAAGACGCTATGACTAAATTCAAACTCTCTGTTACCCCAGAAGTAAATGCCACATTTTCTGGTTTTGCATTAAATAAAGTAGCAATTTTTTCACGTGCTTCATAAACAATTCGCGAAGACCAAATAGATGGCCCTGTTGCACTTCTTGATGAATTGCCAGCATTAGCTAACGCTTCAATAACAGCAGTAACTACACAATCTGGACGATAATAACTCGTTGCTGCTTGGTCAAAATAAATCATGGTTTTACCACTTTCGTCGCTTTTGCTTGACGCTCTACAATATCAAGCATATTTACGATTTTACCTACAGCTAATTTTTCTTTTAACTGATAAAATTCTAAACAAGTGCCACAAGCTACTATTTCTACACCAGCATCAGCTAAAGTCTTTAAGTCCTCTAATACTTCAGAACCTTCAACTGCTAATTTAACACCACTATTATAAAAAATAACAGCTTTAGGTAAAGTTTCTAAACAAGTCAAAGAATAAATAAAGCCTTTAATCAAAATACTGCCTAATTTATCATCGCCATGACCCATTACATTACTGCTGACTACAACGACAAAAGAATTATCTGTCTTTGTTGGCACTTCACATTTTATTTCTTCTTGTTGAGGAATGAACATGGATTTTTTTACGAACAAAGATACTATATAATCTGTACCTTGTTGTACTTTTTGAGATGGTAAATTCATCTGGCTTGCCATTTTTTCCAAATTCTGTGCAGAAACTAAATTGTCGACAACTACATTTAATTTATCGTCTTGTGTCAAAGTTTTTAATGTATCTCTAGCCATTACAAGCGGTTTTGGACAAGCCTGACCTCTAGCATCTATAGTTTTTTCCATAAAAATCACCTCTAAAAAAATTACATAACATTTATTTTATATTTATTTAAATTTGTCACCTTGCCCACAATGCGAGCATCTATATCTGCTTTTTGCATTTCTTCCACTAAAGATTTACTATCCTTAGAATTTACGCTTATCAATAAACCGCCAGAAGTTTGTGGATCAAATAAAACTTCTTGCATAGCAAAAGATATTTCGTCTGCAAAAGAAACTCTATCTCCTGCAAAATTGCGATTTCTTTGACCTGCACTTGTAATTAAAAAATTATCTGCATAAGTCAAAGCTTCTTTGATAATTGGCAATTTATCTGCGTAAACATCTACACTATAATCTTTAGCTACCATTTCCAAAAGATGACAAATAAAACCAAAGCCTGTTACATCAGTGCAAGCATGAACATCATAATCTGTCATGATTTCTGCCGTTCTTTTATTTAAAGTAGTCATGGATTTTATGGCTTTTTGCATAGCCTCATCACTTGCTTCACTAACAGAATTTGCCGCCATGATAATGCCTACACCTAGTGGCTTTGTTAAAATTAAATCATCATTTAATTCTATAGTATTATTTTGATATATTTTTTGAGGATTGACAATACCTGTTACTGCCAAACCATATTTTATACTTTCATCATTTACAGAATGGCCACCAGATAAAATTCCGCCAGCTTCCATAATTTTACTAGCTCCACCAGCCATTATCTGCCCTAAAATATTTAAATCTTCATTTTCAGGAAAACACACTATATTCTGTGCAGTTTTTACTATGCCACCCATAGCATAAATATCACTTACCGCATTTGTTGCTGCTATCTTCCCAAAAATATAAGGGTCATTTACCATCGGTGGGAAAAAATCCAATGTCTGTATCATTGCAATATCATCTGTCAATTTATATACAGAAGCATCATCACTTGAATCAAAACCTACTAATAAATTTTCATCTTCAAATTTAGGCAATTTAGATAAAACTTTGCTTAAAACCTTCGGCCCTAATTTGGCACTACAACCACCACTTTTACAAAAAATCATAAATATCCTCCTCCCAATTTCAATCAATTAAATTTATAAAAATTTTATTTTTACTTTTTTATCAAATGATTTAATAAAAGTTTACCACATATTTCCTAACAATAAAAAACTCCTTTAGCTAAAAACTAAAGGAGTTTCTTTTATTATTTATTATTTTTTTAATTTAATATTTCTATTTAAAATAGCATTTAAAATAATTGCTGTTAAACTTCCAATTGTAATACCACTATGGAAGATAATGCTCCAAATGCCAGTTAAATGTTTGAAGATTTCAGGAACAGCCATGGATAAAAGACCCATTGCAAGGCTGATACCTACGATTAAGACATTATAATTGCCTTCGCCTTCATATTCAACTTTCGCTAATACACGAATACCATTTGCTGCTACCATACCAAACATAGCGATACCAGCACCACCAAGTACAGGAGCTGGAATACATGCAACTAAAGCTGCCATTTTAGGGAATAAACCTAATAACATTAAAATTACACCAGAACCAGCTACAACAAAACGGCTTTTTACATTTGTGAGTGTAATAAGACCGATATTTTGAGCAAATGCTGTATAAGGGAAAGTATTTAAGATACCACCAAGTAAAGTGGAGAAACCATCAGCACGAAGACCTCTTGTAATTGTTTTTTGGTCTGCTGGTCTACCTACGATAGCACCTACAGCGATAATATCACCAGTAGTTTCTGTCATAACAACTAAGATAACTAAAATCATTACAATAATTGCTGGAATATCAAAAGTTGGTACACCAAAATGAAGAGGAGTAACAAGACCTAGCCAATCAGCTTTACCGATATGGCTAAAATCTGTATAACCATAGAAAGAAGCTACTACTGTACCTATTACCAATGCTAACAATACGGAAATATTTCTCCATACACCAGAAAACCAACGATAGAATATAATTACTAATAATAAAACAAAAGCAGATAACAATAAAGTTGGAATACTTCCAAAATCTGCAGCAGCTGGATTACCGCCACCAGCCCATCTTACTGCTACTGGCAATAAAGACAAACCAATAATTGTAATAACACTACCAGTTACTACTGGAGGGAAAAAGCCAACCAATCTGCTAAAAAATGGAGACATTAAAAACATGAACAACCCGCTGGCTATAACAGCACCATAAATCGCTGTTAACCCATCAGCTTGACCAATCATTATCATCGGCGAAACAGCTGCAAATGTTACACCTTGCACAATTGGTAATTTACTTCCCATTTTACATGGACCCAAAGTCTGAATTAAAGTCGCAATACCAGCAGTAAATAAGTCTGCATTAATCAAATAAATTAAATCCTCTGTACTAAGACCGATAGCATTCGCCACGATAAGTGGTACCGCTACCGCACCAGCATACATTGCTAATACATGCTGAAGACCATAGAGAAACGTTTGACCTAATGGCAATCTTTCATCAACTGGATGTACAGATTTGTTCATTAAAAATACCTCCTGTATTCAATTAAAATATATAATATAGTGATATTTATTATATCACTTATCCACCAATTAAAGACATAGATTTATCTTCTTTTTGTGAAAAAGCTTCATTTTCTAAGTGATGATTTTTAGGTTTATGATAAATAGTATCTTTTATTATCGCTAAAATTTCTTCATCTGTTACATTCTTTTTCAATAAATCATTTAAATTAACACCACTATTATAATGTAGACAAGGTTTTAACATGCCTGTTGATGTCAATCGTAAACGATTGCAATTAGCACAAAATTTATGTGATAATGCAGAAATAAATCCTATTTTTATTGATAAATTTTCTACTTGATAATAATGTGCTGGACCTTCAAATACATCTATTTGTTTTAAAGCTCCATATTTTTTGCTAATTATAGCTTTTAAATCATCTTCTTTTACCGCTTTAAAATTCTTTGCCACATTCATCGGCATTAACTCGATAAAACGCAAATCTATTTTATTACAATTGGCAAATTCTATCAAAGGTATAATTTCTTTTTCATTTATACCCTGCATAATTACACTGTTGATTTTTAAAGGAATATTTTCTTTTTGAGCTAATTTTATTCCTAATATAACTTTATCTATATCTCCACCACGTGTAATTTCTCTAAATAAATCTTTATCAATACAATCTAAACTTAAATTTATACCACTTATACCAGCTTTTTTCAAAACATCTACTTTATTAGATAATAATATGCCATTTGTAGTCAATACTATTTTTTCTATACCTTGTATTGCTTTAAATCTTATTATTAAATCTTCAATATTCGGATATAATAATGGCTCTCCGCCAGTGAGCCTTATTTTTTTTATACCCGTTGAACTGATTAATTCCACTAAATGTATTAAATCTTTTTGCGAAAGCATTTCTTCTGTCTGCTTTATTTTTTGCTCTGGCATACAATACTGGCAACGTAAATTGCAATTACTTGTAAGTGATACACGCAAGTAATCTATATTACGCTTAAAACAATCTTGCATTCAAAATCCTCATCATTTCTATTTTACATAAGCTTAATTTTGATTTTCTATCTCTTTGCGTTCAACTATCAATTCAGCAGTTACTTCATCGCCTACATTTAAACTTGTACCCTTTAATTGATAGATAAAACCGTTATATTTTTGTAATAAAGTAGCTCTTGTTACTCCTTTAGGATTAATTATTTGCGCATGATATTTATCATCTTGTTTAAAAATATGAACTTGCAAGCAAAAATCTGCATTTTTCGGTGCTGTAAAATCAAAATCCACAGTTACATTTACTGTTTCCAAACTGCTTAATTTTTGGTGATAATAAGCTTGCATAATAGCTTTTAAATAAAAACGCATAGCTAATTCTGCACCATTTGGAGGGCCTGCAATACCTAATACTGGTTTTTGGTTAAATTTAGAGAAGCTAGAATGTTTACCTGGTCTACAACCTAATTCATAAACTAAAACTTCACCTTCTGTTTCTAATAAATCAAGCGTAAAATCCTTTGTTCCTTTAGAAGAACCTGCATTTATTAAGATAATATCTGCTATTTCACTTGCTTTTGTAAGAGCTTCTTTTATTTTTTCTTTATCATCAGGGATTATCGGAAATATAGTTAAATCTGCTTGATATTGTTTACAAAAAGCAGATAACATCATGCTATTTGACTCTATATTTTTATCTACTGGATAATCTTCACTTTGCCATGAAACTAATTCATCACCAGTAGGAATAAATGCAATCTTTGGTCTTGCTATAACTTTTACTTCTTTAATACCGCCTGATGCTAATAAACCGACTTGAGGTGCTGTGATTTTTTCATATTTATTTACTAAAACTTCATCTTTACCGATAAGACTTCCTGGTGGGTCGATTAATTGTCCCTTTGTTTCAGGTTTAGCTAAAATTTTTAATTTACCATCTATAAAACGAACATCTTCTATTAAAATAACCGTATCATATGGCTCTGGCACTACACAGCCAGTATTGGCAAAAATATATTCCTTGCCTTCTTGCCAATTCTCAGTATCTGGTATGCCATTTTTAAAATCTGCAAAACAAACACCGATGCCATCCATTTTACTTACTGGCAATTTAGGTAAAATGACTTTTGCCTTCACATCTTCAGCACTGACTTTATCTACAGCATTATATAAATCTACAACTTCAAAATTTCGTTTAAAGTCAATCTGCTCTATGAGAAATTTTTTCATCATTTCTCGAGAAGGCATATAACCCTTTTCTACATATTCACGATAAGCCATAATATCACCTCATAATTATGTTACTTATATTTTTTATTATTTTATCTTTCCAGAAAAGAAATATATAAGTACAGTTAAAACAAGTCCTAAAGCTCCATACAATGGTCCTTTTTCAACAAAAGCATAAATGGTCATCACTAAACAAATAATAACTGCGATTGAAATTTGTTTAGCATTTTCTTTACGGTAAGCAAAAGTTTCATAATCTACGCCTGCTTCTTGCTTAAAACACTCTTGGCAAATAACACGTTTATTGCCATCTTTATCAGTATTGACTAAAGCTACTTTTTCATCAATATGTTTATGACAAATTGAACATTCTACCATCTTTTTACCCACCTTCAATCTTTATTCTCAGATAAAAACAAAAAAGACCTGCTCTTATGAGCAGGTCTATTATGCACATATGGCAGAGAGGGTGGGATTCGAACCCACGGTACCTCTCGGTACAATTGATTTCGAGTCAATCACCTTCGACCACTCGGACACCTCTCCACTTATTCATGATATGATTAGAACCACAAAAATTATATCATTGTCAAAATCAAAATACAATACCTAGATTTATTATTCTTCAGTCACTATAGCCTTAGCCATTTTTTCAAATTTTACACGAGGCATCATTACAAAGTGACCACAACCATTACATTTTAGACCAAAGTCCATACCCACTCTAAGTATTGTCCATGTATCACTACCACATGGATGCTTTTTTTTCATACGCACTACATCATTTACTTTATATTGAACTTTTTCCACCATCTTTACCTCACTGCTTCAACGTAGTTTTTTTTATGACTGAACCATTTTCATCTACTGGTTCTGGGTGAATAGTGATATCAAATCCGCCAAATCTATTTCTTATCTTACATTCAATATCATCACAAATATTATGAACTTCTTCTAAATGCATGTCTTTATCAAAAGTAACATGCACATCTAAAAGTCTATCAGAACCAGATTTTCTAGTGCGTAAATGATGATAACCTTTTAAACCTTTATGTGATAAAATTATTTCTCCAATAATAGCTTCATCTTTTTGAGATAAACTGCTATCAGTCAATTCTCTTGCACTATCTACTACCATTTTATAACCAGCACGGAATATAATCAAAGCCACTATAATTGCAATAACAGGGTCTAACCATAAAAAGCCAAAGACTTTCATACCTACAAGACCTAATAAAACACCTACAGAAGTCCAAACATCTGCTTGAAGATGCAATCCATCGGCTTCTAATGCTTGAGAATCAGTTTTTTTAGCTACAGCAATCAAGCGACGAGAAACAATTATATTTACTACAATAGAAATAAACATGATATAAATACCATATTGTAAAAATTCTGGGTCTAATGGTGTATTAAATTTGTGTATTGCTTCATAAATAATAAAGATAGCAGTGGCTACAATCAATAACGCTTCTACTGCTGAAGATAAATTTTCAAATTTACCATGACCATAATCATGTTCTTTATCTGGGGGTACTACAGCTTTGCGCACAGCCCAAAAAGCAATAAAAGCAGCTATTAAATCCACACCTGAATGAAGTGCTTCTGAGACTAAACTTACTGCGCCTACATATAAACCAACAGCTAGTTTTAAAATAACTAATAAAGTATTCGACATAATAGACAGCCATGCTGTATTACGTTTTAAAGTATTTGCATCTGTCATAAAAATCACCCATCCCCTAAAAATATAAATGCTATTAATTATCATTCAAAAAGTTTTTCATAGCAAAAAATCTGCAACATCTCATTTAGATGTGCAGATTTGACAAAAAATATTATTTATATCCTAACACACGGAAAAATATATGTAAAGTAAAACATATTGTTTATAATTTCTAAATAATATAAAAATTAGCATGAATTTACTAGACAAAAATTAAATTAATGATAAGATAAAATTAGTATTTTATTTAAGCGAATTGAAAGGATTTGATATAATGCTTTACCCATTAAAACTAAATGCAGCTTTTAAAGATTATCTATGGGGCGGTACAAGATTACGCGATGAATTTAATAAACAAACTGATATTGATCCTGTAGCTGAAAGCTGGGAATTATCTTGCCATCATGATGGACAAAGCATTATCAGTAATGGCGAATTTTCTGGTAAAACTTTAGCCCAATATATTGAAACAGTAGGCAAACAAGTAATTGGTACAAAAGCTCCTAAAGATAAAGATTTCCCTATTTTAATTAAATTTATTGATGCTAAACAAAGTTTATCTGTACAAGTTCACCCAGATGATAAATATGCACTTTTACACGAAGGCGAATCTGGTAAAACTGAAATGTGGTATGTAATGGATGCAACTCCAGATGCTACTTTAATCTATGGATTTACTCATAAAATTTCTCACCAGGAATTTGAACGTCGCATCAAAGATAATACTCTTCTTGAAGTTTGCAACCAAGTACCAATAAAAAAAGGTGATGTATTTTTCATCGAAGCAGGTACACTCCATGCTATTGGTGCAGGAGCATTGATTGCAGAAATTCAACAAAGTTCCAATTCCACTTATCGAGTATACGATTATGGTCGTGTGGGAAAAGACGGTAAACTTCGTGAACTTCATATTGAAAAAGCTCTCGCTGTAACTAAACTTGAACCACCAACTAGAAAACCTGAACCTATCGCCAAACTTACAGCTTTTGCAGATTATGATTTAACAATTCTCGCACAATGTAAATTATTCAATGTAAGTCATTTTGATTTACACGGCAATTGCTCATTAAATGCTAAAAAGGATAGCTTCCATTCTATCTTAGTTTTAGATGGACAAATAGCATTGACTTATGGTAGTGATAGCTTCACTATCACCAAAGGCGAAAGTGTATTTATTCCTGCTGATATGGGTGAATATATCTTAAACGGCACAGGTGAATTTATCTTAACTACATTATGATTACAATATAATAAAAGCAAAAGGCAAGTAAATCAAATTACTTGCCTTTTTTATATTTCAACATAATAAATTTATTGTCTTCTTTTTTCTGGAGTTAAATAAACTAATACAATACTTATAACTACTAATATAGCAGTCAATGCTAATGCCATAGTAAGTCCATAACTTTCAGCAAGTGAGCCTGTAAGCATTGTGCCAAAACCACCAAGACCAAAAGATAAACCGAGCATCATACCGGAAGCCATACCTGGATTATCTGGCAATAAATCCTGACCCCAAACTATAGCTCCTGGATTTGCTGCCATGACCAAGCCACCACCAACAAATAAAGCAATATACATCAATATATCTATTTGTTGTGCAAACAAGAAATACATTGTAGGGATTAATGTAAATATCAAAGCCCACAAAATTACTTTTTTATAGCCGATTTTATCATTTAACGCTCCACCGATTAAACCACCGATTACAGAACCACATAAATATATTGTCAAAATCCAACCACTTAAAGTATTATCACAACCTTTTTCTATTGCCCATAAAGGTAAAAATGTAACTAGAGCTGTAAATAACCATGCTCTAAGTCCCATGGATATATTAAGCAACATTAACGGTTTATTTTGCAAAATTTGAGCTAAATTAAAATGCATATTCTTAGCTACTTGTTCATTGACAAAACGCGCTTTAGATAATCCTGAA
This sequence comes from Megamonas sp. Calf98-2, assembly GCF_900110235.1. Classification (NCBI taxonomy): domain Bacteria; kingdom Bacillati; phylum Bacillota; class Negativicutes; order Selenomonadales; family Selenomonadaceae; genus Megamonas; species Megamonas sp. Calf98-2. The sequence goes on from NZ_FOCY01000021.1 coordinate 30,748, forward strand.
CTATACATCAATACACCTAAAATAATTGCAGGTATAATCAATATAGGTAAATAATCCAAACTATACATCTGCATAAAATAAACTAATAAAATAGGAGCCAATGCAAAACCAAAACTGCCACCAGCTACAAATATTGAGATACATGTTGATATTTTTCCATCAGGTGCCACTTTGCTGACTAGACCAGCACCCATAGGATGAAATGTAGAAACAGCCAATCCACTAAATCCAATCAAAGCAGCTAATACAATAAAATTACTTGCCCAATTAGTAAGACAGATAAATACAGCTCCAAAAGGAATAATCAGTGGCATAATCTTATTAAAATTATATTTATCCATAAAATAACCAAAAACAGGCTGTAACACATTTGCAGATAAAGACATAACCATAACTAACGCGCCACTTAAGGTAAGTGATAAGCCCAATTTGGGTATTAAAATCGGCAATAAGATAGGTAAAAAATTACAATAAAAATCATTAAAAAAATGACCCATTGCTAATAAAATAACTTGCAAATAAGATTTCTTAACTACTACTTCAGTTGACATTATGTATACCTCGAAATTAAATTTATTTATAAAAAAAGCGAAAGCTTATGCCTTCGCTAATAAACAAAAAAGGAAGCTTTCGCTTCCTATAATTTCTAATGGTCGGAGCAGCAGGATTCGAACCTGCGACCCCCTGGTCCCAAGCCAGGTGCTCTACCAAACTGAGCCATGCCCCGTTTCTCACTTGTTCCCCGTGAGAACATGTATTATTATATGACCTTTATGAGGAAATGTCAACACCTTTTTTTAATTTTTTTATAAAAAATTTTAAAAAAGTTTTTATAGCTGAAAAAACCTTATAAATTAAGGCTTTTTTTCATGCTTAACTATAATCATACAAAAGTTTTTGTATTTTTTCTATATCTTTTTTAATAAATTCATCATTATTTAAAATTTTAAAAGGAAAAATATTTTATTCTATAGAATATATATTTATATACTTAATAGTCTAATTATGACCTACATATAACGCTCGTTAATTTATTAAATATTAATATATTTTTTAATATTTCCTTAAATCTACAAAGGAATAATTTCCCATTTTATGTTACAAAAATATTTCTAGGAGATGATTAGTATGCATTTTTATTGTGAAAAATGTAAAAAAGAATATCCATTAAATTCAATTTCTTACCATTGTTCTTGTGGTGGTTTATTTAGATTATATAAAAATAACACTGTTCCTATAACACCAGAAGTTTCTATTGGAGAAATTGAAACACCGCTTATACCTATAAAATTTGGTAAACAAGAGTTTTTCTTTAAAATGGAAAACTTAAATCCAACAGGTTCTTTCAAAGCCCGTGGTGCCAAGACAATGATTAGCATACTAAAAAATCTAGGCATAAAACACATAATTGAAGATTCTTCAGGAAATGCAGCTTCTGCTATAGCAGCTTACGCAGCTGCGGCAAACATGAAATGTACTGCTTATGTACCTGAAAATATAGCTGAAGGCAAATTAAAACAAATTGAAACTTTTGGTGCTCAAATTCGCCTTGTTATTGGTAATCGTGATACTGCAGCCAAAACAGCTCAAAAAGAAGCTACAAAATCTAAAACATATTATGCTTCTCATGTCTATAATCCTTTATTCTTTGAAGGAATAAAATCTCTAGCTTATGAAATTTACCATCAATTAAATGACCATGTACCTGAATATATTTTCCTTCCTGTTGGTAATGGTACAATGCTTCTCGGTCTTTATTATGGATTCGAAGAAATTGGTCGTTTACCAAAATTCATCGCTGTTCAAAGCGAAAATTGCTGTCCTTTATATAATTCATTCAAGAAAAAACGTAAAGGTTCCAAAGTTGGTTATACTATAGCTGATTCCATACGTGTAGAAAAACCAATGCGTTTAAAAGAAATGCTCATGGCAATTACTCGTAGCAATGGTGAAGTCCTCACTGTAGATGATGAAGAAATTATCGAAGCTCAACATCAAGTAGGTAGAAAAGGTATCTATATTGAACCAACTGCTGCTGCTTCCGTTGCTGGTGCTTTAAAATATTTCAAAAAAGGAAAACCAGATAACTACCGTGTTATTATTCCAATAACTGGTGCTGGTATCAATACTTCTAGTAACAAAGATTAAAATAAAAGTCAGTTTTAGCTTTTACTAAAACTGACTTTTTTTATCAACATATCTATCATTATCAAAAATAACTTACTATATATCTTTTATCCCTAAAAATTTATGATAAAATATATTATTAATTAACTCAAATTAAATTTATTTTTAGAAAGGATGTTTTGATGGAAGATATTAATATCTATATGTGTTTATTTCTAATTGTTACTGGATTTATCGCAGCTTTTATCGATACTGTAGTTGGCGGTGGTGGTCTTATTTCTTTACCTGCACTTTTATTTACTGGCATGCCTCCCGTTACAGCTATAGCTACGAATAAAGTATCTGCTTCTATGGGTGCTACAATTGGTTTTGCCTCTTTTGTTCGCTCTGGTAGAGTAGATTTTTCTACTATAAAATATTTACTACCACTTTCTTTCATTGGCTCAATCTGTGGTGCTAGTATTTTAAAATTAATTCCTTCTGACTTTCTTCGTCCCTTGATTATCATTTTACTTGTAGCTGTAACTATCTATACTTTGACAAAAAAAGAATTTGGTCAAGTCGCTACATTTAATGGTATGAGTCAAAAAATGTGGATACTAAGCGCTATTGCTGCATTTATTTTTGGCTTTTATGATGGATTTTTCGGCCCTGGTACTGGCACATTTTTATTATTTGCATTTCTTTGGATAGGTTTCGATTTTATAGGTGCTGCTGCTAATGCTCGTGGCTTAAACTTTGCTAGTAATATCGCTGGTGCATTATTTTTCATTAGCTCTGGCATTGTCGATTTCGCCTACGCCATTCCTATGGGACTTGCCATGATGGTTGGAGCCTTCTGCGGAGCTCGCATGGCCATTGCCAAAGGTGCTACATACGTAAAAACCTTATTTATCATCATGTCCATCGTATTAATCGGAAAACAAGTAATTGATTTATTCAAATAATACAATGTTCGTTTTTCTTTTATGTAAAAGAAAAATGAACCAAAAAGAAAACCTACCCGCAATATTGATTTTACTTTGACAAAGATAAAACTATGTCTACAAGGCTCTAAACTCGCTTCGCTCAAACAGTAGGACTAAAACCGTATCCATAGTTTTACCTTTGTCAATAGCTTTCAGCTACCGTAAAAGTCTGCTAATGCGGGAAAGTTTGGTATTATATTAATAACACGTAATATTATTTTCCGCATTATAAATTTTTAGTGGTAACCTTTAGGTTATTGAAAATAATTGTCGCTGAATACGGTTTTAGTCTGAATGTTTGAGCGAAGCGAGTTTCTAAGCGTTGCATGAAGCGAAAATTATTTTCAAAGCTAAAAATTTATCTGCGGTGATTTCTTTGGTTCGTTTCTTTGTCATCAAAGAAATGAACATATTATAATTGGGAGGGTATATTTTTATGTTATATGCAGTTATTGACATTGGTTCTACTACTATTCGTATGGCTATTTATGAAATCTTGGATAATAAGTTAAATCTTATTCATAAACGCAAATATACTGTAGGTTTAGCAAGTTATGTTAAGGATAATGTCATGGAACAAGCTGGTATTGATAAAGCTTGTGAAATTTTAAACAGCTTTAAATCCTTCTTGACTTCTTTTAATATTGAAAATGTAAGTGCTTTTACTACTGCTGCACTCCGCAATGCTCAAAATAGTAAAGAAGCTGTCGCTGAAATCATTGCTCGCACTGGTATTGATTTGCATATCATCTCTGGTGATGAAGAAGCAACTTATGATTTTATCGCTGCTACACATGAACTTGATTATCATGATGGTTTTATCATTGATATTGGTGGTGCTAGTACAGAACTCATTCGTTTTGCTGACAATAAAATTATCCAAAAGACTAGCTTGCCTATCGGCTCTTTAGCTCTCCATACAAAATATGCGACTGACTTTTTACCTAGCGAAGAAGAAATCGCACAAATGATAAAAGAAGTTCATGCTATTATTGATACAGCACCTGAATTTAAAGATATTTCCCATGCTGAAATCTGTGGCATTGGCGGTACATGTAAAGGAGCTAGAGCTTTATATAACGAAATGTACGCTCAAGATGATGCAAATGAAACTATACCTGCTGACAAAATTCCTGAAATGATTTCTCATTTCACTCGTGGGCATAAATTAACAGATAAAGATATCACAACTTTATTAAAAACCGTACCTGACCGTTTGCATACTATCATTCCTGGCATGGTCATAGCTAATGAAATCGCTAAATTAATCCATGCTACAGCAATAACTTATAAAGACGCTGGTATGCGTGAAGGATTTTTATATACTCATGTAATTGAAGGTTAGTTTTTTATGCAAAAAAATAACGATATTTTACAAATATTATTCTCCTATCAAGATAAAAATTATGCTCAATTTGTACAAAAATTATTGCCTAAAAATATTGATAGAGAAAATATAAAAATTATCGGTATACGTTTACCACAATTGCGAAAAATTGCTAAAAACCTAGTAAAAAATAATTGGCAAGAATTTTTAAAGCAAAATACCAATGAATATTTTGAGCAAATCATGCTTGAAGGCTTTGTCATTGCTTATGCTCCTATTGATGTAAATGCAAAACAAAAATTAATTCAAAATTTCTTACCTAAGATAAATAATTGGTCTATTTGCGATAGTTTTTGCGCCAGTTTCCAATTAAAAACTAAAGATAAAGATTTATATCTATCTTTTATAAAAAATTATTTAAACAGCCCTAACGAATATGAATTGCGTTTTGCCATCGTGATGTTATTAGACTATTACTTAACAGAAGATTTTGCTGACAATACACTTCAATTAGTCTATAACACAAAAGATATTTCCTATAGTGTAAATATGGCTAAAGCATGGGCTTTTAGTAAATATTTTTCGTATTATCCAGACAAAGGCTTAAAATTTTTGCAAACACAGTCATTATCTAAAGATGTTTTTAAAATGACTTGTCAAAAAATAAGAGACTCCCGTAGAGTTTCTTCTCGTTATAAAGAAGCATTAAAAAATTTATAAAAATTTTTATCAGTTGTTTTCTAACATTCATTATTTAACAACTGATTTTTTTATCTAATATAGCCCTAAAGCCTTATATCATAGACTTTTTTCGCTAAAAATGATAAAATATATTAGTTAAGATGATTGTCGTAATTTGTTATTTCGGTCATATTTTGACCGTAGATTAAAATTGAGGTGAGAATGTGACAGAAACTATAAATACAGGAAAAATTCTCCCTGTAAATCTTGAAGATGAAATGAAAAACTCATATATTGATTATGCTATGAGTGTAATTGTTATGCGTGCGTTACCTGATGTACGTGATGGTTTAAAACCAGTTCATCGCCGTATTTTGTATGCTATGCAAGAAGCTGGTATGGGCTCTAATAAACCATATAAAAAATCTGCTCGTATCGTCGGGGAAGTACTAGGTAAATATCATCCACATGGTGATACTTCCGTTTATGATGCTATTGTTCGTATGGCTCAAGATTTCTCTTGCCGTTATGTATTAGCTGATGGTCATGGAAACTTTGGTTCTATTGATGGCGACTCTGCTGCTGCTATGCGTTATACAGAAGTTCGTATGTCAAAAATTGCAGAATTAATGCTCCAAGACATCGATAAAAAAACAGTGGATTTTACACCAAACTATGATGAATCCCTACAAGAACCATCTGTATTACCATCTAAAATACCAAATCTTTTAGTAAATGGTTCTTCTGGTATTGCCGTTGGTATGGCAACTAATATACCACCACACAATTTAAACGAAGTAATTGATGGCGTTTTACAGATGATTGATAACCCTGAAATTATTGTTGAAGAATTAATGCAAACTATCAAAGGTCCAGATTTCCCTACTGGAGCAATGATCATGGGTCGTGATGGCATTATTTCTGCTTATAAAACAGGTCGTGGTGCAGTAAAAATGCGTGCTTGCACAGAAATTACTACTTTGCCAAATGGTAAACCACGTATCACTGTAACTGAATTACCATATCAAGTAAATAAAGCTCGTCTTGTAGAACGCATTGCTGAACTTGTTCGTGATAAAACAATTGATGGTATTACCGATTTAAATGACGAATCAGACCGCAATGGTATGAGTATTGTAATTGATTTACGCCGTGATGCAAATCCAGAAGTTATTTTAAATCAATTATATCAACATACTCAATTACAAGAAACTTTCGGTGTAATTATGCTTGCTTTAGTTGATGGCAGACCTCGCATTCTCAACTTAAAACAAGTTTTACATTACTATATCAAACATCAAGAAGATGTTATTCGCCGTCGTACACAGTATGAACTCACAAAAGCTCAAGCTCGTGCTCATATCTTAGAAGGCTTAACTATAGCACTTGACCATTTAGACCCAATCATTAAAACTATTCGTGATTCTAAAAATGGCGATAGCGCTAAAGAAGTCTTAATGAGCGACTATACTCTTACTGAAAAACAAGCTCAAGCTATTTTGGATTTAAGATTACAACGTTTAACTGGTCTTGAACGCGAAAAAATCGAAAATGAATATCTTGAAATCTTAGATTATATCTCTGATTTACAAAATATCTTAGCAGATGAACAAAAAATCTTAGATATCATTAAAGAAGAACTTTCTGCTGTTAAAGCTAAATTCGGCGATGCTCGTCGCACTCAAATCACAGATGATAGTTCTGATGTAGATATCGCAGACTTAATTGCTGAAGAAGATGTAGTAATCACTTTAACACATAATAACTATATCAAACGTATCCCTGTAACTACGTACCGCAATCAAAAACGCGGTGGTCGTGGCGTTACTGGCATGGGTACAAAAGAAGAAGATTATGTTGAAAATATGATTATCACATCTACACACAATACAATCTTATTCTTTACTAATAAGGGACTTGTATATCAATTAAAAGGATATGAAATTCCTGAATCCGGTAGAACTGCAAAAGGCACAGCCATTGTAAATCTTTTACCATTAGCAAAAGAAGAAACTATCACAGCTATCATTCCTATTAAGGAATTCTCTAAAGATAGATATTTATTTATGGCTACTCGTCATGGTATCGTTAAAAAGACAGGTCTTAGCGAATTTGATACTAATCGCAAAAAGACAGGTCTTATCGCACTTTCTTTAAAAGAAAATGATGAATTAATCGGTGTAAAACTCACTGATGGTAATCGCCAAATCATCATCGGTACTCGTGATGGTATGTCTATTTGCTTCAATGAACAAGATGTTCGTCCTATGGGTAGAACTGCCCGCGGTGTCATTGGCATAAAATTAAAAGGTGAAGATACAGTAATTGGCATGGACAATATTCGTGATGATTGCGAAGTCTTAACTGTTACTGAACATGGCTTTGGCAAACGTACTGCAACTTCTGAATATCGCACACAAACTCGCGGTGGCATTGGTCTTATCAACATCAAAGTCACTGAAAAAACTGGTTTTGTAATCGGCATTAAAGTTGTAGATAGCCAACAAGAATTCATGCTCATTTCTACTGAAGGTATCGTCATTCGCTCAAATATTGAAGAAGTTTCTGTAATTGGCAGAAATACTCAAGGCGTAAAAATGATGAATATGGATAATAATGATAAAGTAGCTGCTCTTGCTGCTTTTGAAATCAAAGAAGACGATAAATAATTTATAAGACAAAAGGATTTTGCTATGTATGATATGGGAAAAATACTCATCTATATAGGAATTGCTCTTGTTATTATCGGTCTATTAATCCATTTTGGTGGAAAATTATTACCTCTAGGTAAATTGCCATTTGATTTTAAATGGGAAGGTAATAATTGGGGCGTTTATTTTCCTTTAGGTAGTTCTATTTTAATTAGTATTATCTTAACATTAATCTTAAATTTATTATTTCGTTAACTAAAAATACCGCAAATAGTTTTTATCCTATTTGCGGTATTTTTTATTTATGATTTACCTGTAGTATTCATATCTATAGCTGGGACATCTCTTGTTGGTGTTTGTGGCACAGGTTCTTTTTGTTTTGTTGTATTATCTTCCACTGGAGTTTCTTCTCTAGTTTCTACTTTTTCTCGATTACTATTTGTTCGTGGACGTTCTTCATCTACTTCAGATTTAAATCGTTTTGTAGATTTTTCTTGTTCTTCACGAAGTCGTTGCAATCTTTCTTCACGTTCCTGTGCAATTTCTCTTTTTATGCGTTCTTTTTCTGTTACTTCTACAGCATTATCAGGAATAGATTCTTCATATTCTATATTATCTTCATGAATAGATGTTGTAATTGATTGATTGATTTTTATGCCTAATGTATTTGCTAAAATCTGTCTTGTCTTACTGATATCTGGTACCCAATAACTGATACCTTCTATATACACTGGTTTACCTGGTAACATTTCTGATTTTAATCCATTATCTTTTGCATCTTGAAGTGTTCCCAAGAAAGATAATATTTCACTAACTGACATATCAGTTTCCACTGAATCAGAAACAGCAGATACAATAGCTGGCAATTTAGGAATAATTGTTGGAGATACTAATTTGTCCATTACTGCTTTCATGAAATTCTGTTGACGTTTAATACGACCAATATCACCCTCTTCATCACGATATCGTACATATGTTATCGCAGTCTTGCCGTCCATATGTTGCATACCTGGCTGAAGGTCAATATATAAACCGCCATCATCATCCCATGGGTCTTCATAATACATGCGTTTTTCTACATCAATATCAATACCGCCTAAAGCATCAATAATTTTAGTAAAACCATGTACATTAATTTTTATATAATGATCTATATGTGTATTTAATAAACTTTCAATGGTTTCTTGAGTTAATTTTCTACCACCATAGGCATAAGCTGCATTAATCTTATCAAAGCCATGACCTTTTATTTTTACACGTGTATCACGAGGCACAGATAACAATGCTGCTTGATTTTTATCTGAGTCTAATGTCGCTATCATTAGGGTATCGCTTCTCCCCACATCATCAGCGCGCTCATCTACCCCCATAATCATTACAGTAGCCTTATCTTTTGCAACTAACATACCTTTTTTATCATCTTCATTATAATCTGGTTTATTATCAACTAACGCATTAGCAAAAAAAGCTCCTACCATACCGGATAAAATAAAAACAACTACTAATATCAAGATATATTTTACATAACTGCTTTTATTTTTTTTATCTCCATTTCCCAATTATTATCCCTCACATTATTCAAATTCATTTAAATATTAACTATTCTATTATAAGATTTTATCAATTATTCCGCAATTGTTATTTCTCTATTTTAGTAAACGTATACTAAAAAAACTTTATTTTCATAAAAATGAAAATATTATATAATACTAATATCACATCTTGTAAAAAGGAGTATTGTTGTGGATAAGAATAAACAAAAATACAAATATCTTTATTTATTGTCAGAAAAATACCCTAATCGTCAATCTGTTGTAACTGAGCTAATTCGCTTAAAAGCTATTTTAAACTTAGCTCGACCAACAGAACATTTTATGAGTGATTTACATGGTGAATATGAATCCTTCTTCCATATTCTCAATAATTGCTCTGGTGTTATCAAAGAAAAAGTAGATTATTTATTTTCTGAAGAAATGTCCACCTCACAAAAAGCTGAATTTTGTACTTTAATTTATTATCCTAAAGAAAAAATACTCAATTTAAAAAAACAAAAATTAATCACTACTCAATGGTATTCTCAAAATCTCATCTATTTATTGCGTCTATCAAGATTGATGTCTTATAAATATCCTCAATCAGAATTAAAAAATTTACTGCCTAAAGGATATGAGACCATCATTCTTGAATTGCTCACAGCTAGACCAAATGATGATACTTTCCAAGAAGTATATTTTAATACTATCTTAAACACTTTAATCAATATTAATAGTGGTACAGATTTTATCATTGCCTTTACAAAGTTCATCAAAAAACTAGCTGTTGCTCATTTGCATATCGTTGGTGATATTTATGACCGAGGACAACGACCTGACTCTATCATAGATATGCTACGCCAACATCATTCTGTAGATATTCAATGGGGCAATCATGATATCTTATGGATGGGTGCAATGTGTGGTAATGAAGCTTGTATAGCGACAGTAGTACGAAACTGTTTATCTTATAATAATACTGCCGTTTTAGAAAAAGGATATGCTATTAGCCTTCGCTCTCTATCTTCATTAGCTAGTAAACTCTATCCTAATAAAACACTATTAATTGCTATGCAACGCACTATCTCTATAATTTTATTTAAATTAGAAGGACAACTCATCAAACGCAATCCAGATTTTCAAATGGATAGTCGTCTTTTATTAGATAAAATAGATTACACCTCTAAACATATAAAAATAAATAATATATCTTATCCAATAAAAAGCCCGTCCTTCCCTACAATAAATCCTCAAAATCCTTATGAATTATCTTTAGAAGAAGCTGAAGTTTTATCTGATATAAAATCAGCATTTTTAGATAGTGTACGCTTGCGCAAACATATTGATTTTCTTTACCAAAAAGGTAGCGTCTATAAAGCATATAATAACAATTTACTTTATCACGGTTGTATACCGCTAAATGATGATGGTAGCTTTATGCGTATTCATCTAAATAACAAATATTATTCTGGAAAAAATTATTTAGATTTCGTTGATAAAACTATTCGTCAAGCATATCTTGGTCTATATGAACAAAAAAATATCGACTTAATGTATTATTTCTGGTGTGGCAGATATTCACCATTTTCTGGTAGAGAATTTAAAACATTTGAACGTATGTTTATTGAAGATACGGATACATGGATTGAACCTTCTGATGCATATTATAAATATTGCAATGATGAAAAAATCTGCGATATGATACTTGAAGAATTTTCCTTAAAAACAAAACGTGGACATATAATCAATGGTCATGTTCCTGTAAAAGTAAAAGAAGGAGAAAGTCCTGTAAAAGCAAATGGAAAATTAATTATCATCGATGGTGGTTTTTGTAAAGCTTATCATAAAAAAACAGGAATTGCCGGTTATACGCTAATTTCTAATTCACGTGGTTTACGTCTTTTAGAACATCAATCATGTGCTAATATCAAAGAGTCTTTAAAAGCCAACCAAGACATTGAGTCCGTTTCTTGTACTTTAGAATTACAAAATTATCATTCTTCAACTGCTGATACTGATTTAGGTGAAGAAATCCAATGTCAAATAAATGATATCTACCATTTAATGCTCGCTTATCAAAATGGTTTAGTTCCCGAACAAGCTTAATATTATATACAAAGGCAATTTATTTTATTTTTTCAATAAGATGAATTGCCTTTTTTGACATCTTCCTGATTATTTGAGATAATTTTCATATATAAATATAATAAAAAGGATAGATTATACATATGACTTTATTTCTTTTAATCAGTGCAATTATCTTGATTGCTTGCGTAATTGGAAGTAAATTATCTACTCGTTTTGGCGTACCTACACTTGTATTTTTCATTGGTCTTGGTATGCTCTTTGGTTCTGATGGTTTATTTAAAATTCATTTTGAAGATTATTCTCTTGCCGAAAAAATCTGTTCTGCCGCTCTCATTTTCATCATGTTTTATGGTGGCTTTGGTACCAAATGGAAAACTGCTCGTCCTATAGCTAAACAAGCTGTTTTACTGAGTACTTTTGGCGTATTTATCACAGCTGCACTCACTGGTATTTTTTGTCATTTAGTATTAGGTTTACCACCACTTGAAGGATTATTAATCGGTGCTGTGCTTAGTTCTACTGACGCCGCTTCTGTCTTTTCTATTTTGCGTTCACAAAAATTAAATCTAAAATACAGTACTGCTCCTATGCTAGAAATTGAAAGTGGTAGTAATGATCCTTGTGCTTATATGCTGACCATAATTTTATTAACTAGCATTGGCAGCAGCTTAAACTTTTTTGATATTTCCTATTTAATTTTTGCTCAATTTGCTTATGGAATTATCATGGGTGTTGTCTTAGCCTTTATCGCTTCTTGGATATTAAAAAATGTTCAATTCGGCGAAAATGGTTTTGACTCTATCTTTTTAGTTGCTATTGCCTTAGCTGCTTATGCCCTTCCTTCGTTAGTTGATGGCAATGGTTATTTAAGCACTTATATTGCAGGTATCATCTTAGGCAATCAAAATATCCCGAAAAAGAAAAATCTCGTAAATTTCTTCGATGCTTTTAATGGCATGATGCAAATGCTCATCTTTTTCTTATTAGGTTTATTAGTATTTCCTTCAAAATTACCATATTATTTTGTTCCTGCTTTATTTATTGCTATTTTCCTTACATTCATCGCTAGACCTATAACCATGGCAATATTATTATCTCCATTTAAAGCTCCTTTAAATCAACAATTAATCATGTCATGGGCAGGTCTTCGTGGAGCTGCTTCCATCGTTTTTGCGATCGTCGCTGTCGTATCACCAAATTATGCTGATGACTCAATTTTCTCCATAGTTTTCTGTGTCGTGCTTTTATCTTTATTATTCCAAGGTGCTTTATTACCGTCTGCTTCAAAACATCTAAATATGATTGATGAACACGAAAATGTATTAAAAACTTTCAATGATTACACTGACGAAAACAATATCCATTTCACTTGTTTAGAATTAAATAATTCACATCCATGGATTAATAAACAAATTCGCGATATCGGTTCTATCCCAGGTACATTGATTGCTGCTATCTTGAGAAAAGGAGCCACAATAACGCCAAAAGGCGATACCTTCTTGCGCGATGGAGATACACTCATCATTTGCGCTAAAACTTATCAAGGCAACGATAATATCACTTTAAATGAAATAAATATTGATTCTAATAATGAATTCATTGGCAAAAAACTTCGCGATATTGATATCAAAAAAGATTCACTTGTTGTTTTAATTCAACGAAACGGCGTAGATATCATACCTGATGGCGATACTATTCTAGAAGAAAAAGATACGCTTGTAGTTTTCTCTCAAAAAAATCTTTTTCATTTAGCCTAAATTAAAATCAAATATAAAATAAAAAGATAGTTATAAGACAAAATTTAGTCCTATAACTATCTTTTTTTAATTTAAATTTTATTACATGATAGATTTATAAATTTCTTTAATAGCTTCTACACTTACATTTCTTGGATTTCCTGGTGTACAAGCATCAACAAAAGCAGATTCAGATAAAAATTGAAGGTCTTCTTCTTTTACACCTAATTGAGTCAATTTCTGAGGAATTCCTACATCTACACTCAATTTTTCTACGGCTTCAATACAAGCCTGACGAGCCTGTTCAATACTCATATCTTCTGTATTTTTTACGCCCATAGCTACTGCGATATCACGATATTTATTTGCTGTTGATGGCGCATTAAATTTCAATACTGGTGTTAATAAAATAGCACAAGCAACACCATGTGGAATGTCATATACTGCACTCAATGGATGAGCCATAGAATGTACTATACCTAAGCCAACATTAGAAAAGCCCATTCCTGCAATATATTGACCTAAAGCCATTTGTGCTCTACCTTCTGGATCGCCTTTAACAGAATCTCTTAAAGAACGAGCTATGATTTCAATAGCTTTTATATGCATCATATCTGTTAATTCCCATGCACCTTTAGTGATATAACCTTCGATAGCATGAACAAGTGCGTCCATTCCTGTTGCTGCACAGAGTTTTGGTGGCATAGATGCAGTCATATCTGGATCGATAATTGCCACTACTGGAATATCATGTGGGTCAGCACAAACAAATTTACGATTTTTTTCTTCATCAGTAATTACATAATTGATAGTTACTTCTGCTGCTGTACCAGATGTTGTGGATACGGCAATAATTGGCATTGCTTTATGTTTAGTTGGTGAAGCACCTTCTAGACTTCTAACATCAGCAAATTCTGGATTTTTCATAATGATAGCAATTGCTTTACTTGTATCAATAGCACTACCGCCACCTACAGCAACAATTACATCAGCACCACATTGTTTACAAAAATCCACGCCTTCAGTAACATTTTTGATTGTAGGATTAGCTTTTATTTTATCATAAATTTCATAATCTATTTTTGCTTCATCTAAAATATCACATACTTTTGTAGCTACTTTGAATTTAAGTAAATCTTTATCTGTAACTAACATAACTTTTTTCAAGCCACGATTAATTACTTCATTTGCAATTTCTTTTATTGCTCCTTTGCCAAAATAAGATGTTTCATTTAATATTGTTCTACAAATCATTTAAATGCCTCCATTTATAATATATGATTTAATTGTTCTTTTTTTCACAAAATTTCATTTAAATATACAATAAACAAAAATCAAATTTCTTTTTCTTATTATAAGTCATAAATTAACCTAAATCAATATAAAACAACATAATTTTATATAAAAAAAAGATATTCTCACTAGAATATCTTTTTCTTGCTTATAATCATTTTAATCTATTAAATACATATTTTGCCATAACAACTTGTATGATAAATAAAATCATCAATAAATAAAATACGGATATAATTCCTATTCCTTGAGCGATAAATCCCAAGATAGCAGGCCCTAATATAACGCCTGTATAACCCATACAAGTTACTGCTGTAACAGCAGCATTTATTGGCATATCTTTTTGATATTGCAACAAACTATATAATACAGGCACAATATTTGCAGCTCCTAAACCAAGTAAAACAAAACCAATCAACATTAAATAGAAAGTATCTATAATAATTATCCATAAAAATCCTAATCCCGCTAAACTACTTCCTAATACTACAGCTTTTTCCTCGCCTAAAAATTGTACTACTTTATCCCCAATTAAACGCATGATAAGCATTGCTACAGAAAAAACAGCATATCCTACACCAGCTAAAGATAATTCTACATCTTTTACCTCAGCTAAAAATACACCGCCCCAATCCATGATTGCACCTTCGCCTAAAAAGCTCACACATGCTAAAATGCCGAATAAAACAACAATTCCTTTAGGAATAGCAATCGCACTTTCACTATTAGCACTTTTATAATCTAAAAAATATCTGCCAAAGAAAATTACAATAGCTAAAATTATTAAACAATGAATAATTGCTATAAAAAATACATCAAGTCCCATCTTAGCTAAAATACTAAATAAGCCAGCGCTACAAAAACAACCAACACTCCAAAAACCATGCATACTAGACATCATGCGTTTTTGCGATAATTTTTCAACAACAACAGCATTGATATTCATACAAACTTCTATACAACCCATAATAGCGCCTACTACAATCAAACAAATAGCATATGACCAAACATTAGGTAAACAAGACAACGCTACTAATACTATCGCAAATAAACTACCTGTAGTAACCATCACTTTTTTACAACCAAATTTTTTGCCTAAAAGACCGCCAATCGGTATAACAATAAAAGCACTTATACCTATGCACAATAATAATAATCCCAAAATATCTGCTTCAATATGTAAACGTTCTTTAATCATAGGTATCATAGGCGCCCATGTGGAAATGGCAAAACCTGGTATAAAAAAAGCCATTCTAGCTGCATATTGTTCTTTTTTACCGACCTTAAACTGCATTAACTCTTTGTCTTCTAAACTCACAAATAAACCTCTTTTCTTTTTTTTATTTTAGATAAACTCCTATATATACATATCATATTATATGAAATTAATAAAAAAAGCTATAATAATAAAACCTTGTATAGCCTAATTTTTTTTAGCTATACAAGGTTTATTTTTATTATATTTAATTTAAAACTTTAAATACATAAGAAGACACTATTGCTTGCAAAATAAACAGTCCAGCTAAGATACAAAATACTGTTACAATACCAATCCCATGAGCAATAAAACCTAATAGCGCAGGACCAAACATTACTCCTAAATAACCCATACTAGTAACAGCTGTTACTGCTGAATTTATGGGCATTTCTTTTTGTCTACCCAATAAAGTGAATACTACAGGAACAATATTTGCAGCTCCAAAACCAAGAAGAATAAAACCAAATTGCATCATAAAGAAATTATCAAAAACAATAGAAATTATATATCCTATACTTGCTACTATTCCACCAAAAATAACAACGCGCTGTTCACCTAATTTTTGTACTACTTTATCACCAATCAAGCGACCAATGAGCATCGCTGCTGAAAATACTGCATAACCAACACCAGCTAAAGATAAATCTACACCTTTAGCTTCTGTCAAAAATACACCACTCCAGTCCATCATACCACCTTCACCCAAAAAGGATATAACGGCTAAAACTCCAAATAAAGTTACAATCCCTTTTGGTATAGCGATAGCTTTACCATTACTAGCACCTTTATACGGTAAGAAATATCTACTGAAAGCAAAAATAATCATGAAAATAATAATACAATGTATAATTGCTATTTGACTAATACCTAAACCTAATTTGGCCAAAATACTAAATAAACCAGCTCCAGCAAAACAACCTACACTCCATAAAGCATGCATACCAGACATCATGCGTTTTTTGGAAAGTTTTTCTACGATTACTGCGTGAATATTCATATTTACATTCAATATACCACCTATAGCACCTAAAACAAATAAAAAGATAGCATACATATAAATATTAGGTAACATGGATAATATTATAATTTCTACACCCATGCACAAACCCATAACACGCAAAACTTTTTTACAGCCAAATTTTTGTGCAAACAATCCAGCTATAGGCATCATCAAAAAAGAACTTACACCAATACATAATAACAATAAACCCAATATATCAGCGCCAATTTGTAAACGTTCCTTTATAATCGGTATCATTGGTGCCCATGTAGATATACCAAAACCTGCAACAAAAAATATTATTCTAGCTGCATATTGTTCTTTTTTCCCCACTTGAAGTAAATTCAAATCCTGTTCTTTTACACTCAAAATATTATCACCTCTTACTAAAAATACTGATATATTATATCTATACTTCTATTTTCTGTCTAGTAGGATATTTATATTATTTGTTGACATTCAATTTATAGCTTTCTATAATATAGTTTGATTTCAAACTATACTGGAGGTAATAAAATGTTATCTGACGAATTGCATTTTCTTTTATTAAAAAGTTTTCATCATAGTAACAAAAATATTGTCCAAAAGATTTCGTCATTAAAGCTTTTACCTGGTCAACCCAAAATTTTAGAATATCTTTTAGAACATAATGGCTCTATAGCTAAAGATATAAGTAACTATTGCGTCTTAGACAAATCAACTATCACCAGTTTATTAGTTCGCATGGAAAAAGATGGTTTAATTACGCGAAAAGCACATTCTACAGATAAACGTTCTGCTTATATCTATCTGACTGAAAAAGGTCTTCAAATGGCTCATAAAGTAAAAGAAATTTGCTTTAGCATTGATGATAAAGCCTTAAAAAACATTCCACCTCAAGAAAAACAACATCTTTTAAAAACACTTAATACAATAATCAAAAATTTAGAGGAGGAATAATCTTGAAAGTCATATCTCTACGTTATTTTTATTTCTTTTTAGGTATTATTATAAATTCATTTGGCATAGCTTTTATCACCAAAAGTAATTTAGGTACCTCACAAATATCATCTATTCCTTATATT
Organism: Megamonas sp. Calf98-2; assembly: GCF_900110235.1. Taxonomy (NCBI): domain Bacteria; kingdom Bacillati; phylum Bacillota; class Negativicutes; order Selenomonadales; family Selenomonadaceae; genus Megamonas; species Megamonas sp. Calf98-2. The sequence continues at coordinate 48,473 of NZ_FOCY01000021.1, forward strand.
TTTAGCCTTGAATATACCGATTTCAGCTTTGGTTTAACGACCTTCATCTTCAATATAATTTTTATCTTAATTGAAATAGCACTTTTACGCCGTGATTTTGAACCTATACAATTTTTACAAATAGTAGCCAATATCATATTTAGTTTCTTCATTGATGTTAGCATGAATTTACTATCAGCCTTTGAGCCTGAAACCCTTATCGTAAAATTAATATTGCTTTTTATTGGTTGCTTTATTTTAGCAATAGGAATTTCTATTGAAGTCGCTCCTAATGTAATTGTTGTTCCTGGAGAAGGCGTTGTCCGTGCTTTAGCTTTAGTCATTGCTTTGAAAAAGCCACAAATAAAATTTGGTACAGTAAAAATCTACTTTGATATAACTTTGATAGTAATTGCTTGTATATTATCCTTTATCTTCTTTGGCGAATTAAATGGTATCGGCATTGGTACTATTATCTCTGCTTTATTTGTTGGTAAATGCATCAATATCGTAAATAAATATTTTAAATTTCTCACTCATATCCGCAATCTACAATATATAAAATCTTAAGAAACTAATTTTAAACCAACAACAGAAGATAAAATCATTGCTATACAAACAAGTCTTTTCCAATTTGCACTTTCACCATAACGAATAATTCCCACCAAAACACCACCTACTGAACCAATTCCTGACCATACTGCATATGTAATGCTCATTGGTAAAGTTTTCAAGGCTAAATTTAATAATAATAAACTTGTAGCAAAAGCTAATACCATTTTTATAATTAAAATTCCAGATTTTTTTAACCCTAAATGCTTAACTAATTGCCACTTATTCATATAATTTATACTTAAAACTTCTAAAAGTCCTGCAATAACAACATAAATCCATTCCATAATCAATCATCTCATCTTTCTACTTTTTCATTCAATAATTTCAAGCCAATAACACCTAAAATCAAAATAATAATAAATAATAATTGCCAAAAACTAGGAAAAATACCAAAACCTAAAAATTCAACTAAAATAGTACCAATTGCACTTAATCCTACAAATACAGAATATGCTGTTCCAACGGGAAGTGTATTACCTGCTGTAATTAAGCAATAACTAGAACCCAAGATAGCTAAAATTGTTATTGCCCACTCCACAGGTAATACAGCATATTTTAAACCAGTTACCCAGATTAATTCAAAAAAAGTTGCTCCTATAATTTTTATCCAACCAATATTCATAAAAAAACCTCCTAAAACTAAAAATAAAAAGGCTATAGACTGCTGTTTGATTCAGAAACAGCAAAATCTATAGCCCTTTTTCATGGCAAATTTACTTATAATAGATTATCAAAAAAAATTTTTTCTGTCAATTTGCTAATTATTATTTTTACGCATTATAACTAATTCATCTAAGATATTTTGATAAAAACTTCCATTTAATTTATAAAATTTAAGATAGATAAATAAAATAATAATAAATAATGAAGCAGACGCCACAAACATCATTAATCTAAGACCTAATATCGTATCTGCAGTTTGCATTACATTTGGTACATAACCAACTAAAGATAAAACCATTGCCCCTATAAAGCCAGCTATAGCTGAACCAAATTTTGCTGTAAAAGTTTGCACCGAAAAAACTATTGCTTCACTTCTAACACCACATTTATATTCACCATAATCAACTGTATCTGCTAACATCACTGTAGTTGATACACCAGCCAAAGCATTTCCTAAACAAAATAAACTAGCTACACTAAAAAATAAAACAACACTTGCTTTGTGGTCATCGCCAACAAAAAACATACCCAATAAACCTAAAACTAATAAAACAGCAGATAAAATATAAACTACTTTTCGTGAAAATTTATTTGCTAAAGATGGAAAAGCTATCAAACCTATAGAGCCAACAATAAAATTAACTATGCCAAAAATAGAAAACCATTCTTCATGACAAACTACATATTTGAAAAAATAAATATTCATTCCAGTCCATAAAAATACTGCAATTTGCTGTAATATCGTCATAAAAATAATAATTAATAATTGATCATTTTCCTTCAAAAAATTCAATACTTCACTAAGTTTAATATCTCTTTTATTTTTTATAACTACATGTTCACTAACATTTCTTACACATATTATTTCACAAATATTGAATACAACAGCTACAATCACGGCAAATCTCAAATAGCCATCACTTTCACTAGCTCCCATATTCACACCTAAACAAGCGATTACTAATAAACCAATTGTAGACATCATTTGACCACCAAAAGTCGCAAATAATCTAGATAACATAGAAATTTCATTTCTAACCTTAGCATCATTTGAAAATGCCGGTATCATTGCCCAAAAAGGCACGTCCATCAAGGTATATGTAAGACTCCATAATAGATATGTAACAATACACCAGACATTTATCAAAATTCCCTGTAAAAAAGTTGCCGGATTTAAATATAATAGAATTAAAACGAAAGAATTTATTATTGTTCCTATTAAAATCCAAGGGCGAAATTTTCCCCATTTAGTTTTTGTATTATCAACAAGCCAACCCATAAAAGGATTAGTAATAGCATCTACAATGCGAACCACTAAAAATAAAGTACTCACAAAAATTAATGATACACCAACAACATCAGTATAAAAAATCATCAGAAAAGCAGCTATCATATTATAAATAAAATCTTTTCCATAAGCTCCTATTCCATAAGATAATTTCTCTTTCCACAAAAGTTTTTCCATAAATAAATTTGCTCCTCCATTTTTTTAATTTTTATAAAATAAAAAGACTATAACTCCTCTGTTTTATTCAGAAACAGAAAAAGTTATAGTCTAAAATGACGAATTCAATATTTTTCTATGGAAATATTATGCAAAATTTTTAATGAGTTGTCAATAATTATTCATAAAATATAAAGAAAAAAGCACTGAAGTATTCAGTGCTTTTTCTTAACTGGCAACTTCCTATCCTCCCAGCACGTCTCCATGCAAGTACTTTCGGCCTCTAAATGCTTAACTACTGTGTTCGGTATGGGTACAGGTGGAACCATTTAGGCATCGTCACCAGATATTCTCTTTT
>NZ_FOCY01000009.1:0-68096 GCF_900110235.1 Megamonas sp. Calf98-2
CTGCATAGTTACTCTTCTATATCCATATCTTCCATGATTTTTATTACAAATATTATGAATTAATGTTTTTAATCCTTTATATTTATCTTCTCTAGATAATTTTTTTAATGCATCATAATATGTGCTTTTAACTAATTTTGTATAGTTTAATAGGGCTTTTAGAGTATATTTTTTCCTTAATTTAGCAATTACTAAAACTAGTGTCTTCCTTCCTTTTCCCATTGCTTCATTAAGGCATGCCACTTTTTTAATAGGTCATTTTCCATTCTTAATTGATAATTTTCTTGTTCCAATTGTTCAACATAAGAAAGTTCTTTTTTAGGAATGGAAAATTTGGCTGCTGTTTGATTTAATGATAAATGATGTAGCCATTTATATTCAATAACTTTTTGCTTAAAGATAGGAGTATATTTACGATTTTTATGAAGAAGTTGTGAAATACCACCATGTTCATAATGAGATATCCATCTGCAAAGAGGAGCTATATCTGGCATGTTTAGAATTTTAGCTACATGAGAAATAGAATTTCCTTTTAAAACCATTTTAATTGCTTTAACTTTAAATTCATTTGAGTATTTAGTCATAAAAAAACTGCACCTCCAAAAGTTGTTTTGTGTCCAACTTTTGGGGTGCAGTTCACCATAAACTTCTTTTTATTTATAACTATATATTATTTTATATTATTTTTCTAACATATCGTTTTTAATCATGTATTCAGCGATTTGAAGTGCATTTAATGCTGCACCTTTTCTAATCTGGTCACCACAAAGCCATAAGTTTACAGCATTAGCTACAGAATAATCTTTGCGGATACGTCCTACATAAACATCATCTTTGCCAGATGTCATAAGAGGCATTGGATATTCCATTTCTGCTGGATCATCTTGAACTGTTACACCATCAAATTTTGCCAAAGCTTCTTTGATAGCATCTAAACTTACTTCTTTTTCAAGTTCTACGTTAACAGATTCAGCATGGCTACGATATACAGGTACACGAACTGTTGTTGCTGTAATACCGATTTCATTATCTTCTAAGATTTTATGTGTTTCATTGATCATTTTCATTTCTTCTTTAGTGTAAAGATTATCTTGGAACACATCAATCTGTGGAATTAAGTTAAATGCAATCTGATAATGTTTTGGAAGAGAAGCACCTGGTAAAATATTAGCTACTACTTCTTTACCTTCTACAATAGCTTGTACCTGGTCTTCAAGTTCTGCCATAGCTTCTTTACCGCCACCAGAAACAGCCTGATAAGTAGATACTACAATACGTTTAATTCTTGCTAAATCATAAATTGGTTTTAAAGCCATTACCATGATGATAGTGGAACAATTTGGATTTGCAATAATACCTTTATGACGAGCAATAGCCTGTGGATTTACTTCTGGAACAACGAGTGGAACTTCTGGATCCATGCGGAATGCACTGGAGTTATCAATTACTACTGCACCAGCTTTTACAGCAGATGGAGCAAATGTTTTACTTGCAGCACCGCCAGCAAAAAGAGCAATATCCACATTTTCAAAAGAATCATGAGTTGCTTCTTCTACTGTATATTCTTTGCCCATGAATTGAATTTTTTTACCAGCAGAACGATGAGATGCTAATAATTTTAATTCATTAAAAGGGAAATTTCTTTCTTCAATAAGATTTAAAAATTCTTGACCTACGGCACCTGTTGCCCCTAAAATCGCCACATTATATTTTTTCATTTATATCACCTATCCAATATTAATAATTAGTCCATAATATTATCTAAATTGCAAGTAAGTCCTGCATTAAGACCTATGATTTTTTTACAAGCAAGTACAACACCAGGCATGAAAGAAGTACGGTCAATAGAATCATGACGAATAGTCAAAGTCTGTCCTAAACCACCAAAAATAACCTCCTGATGAGCTACATAACCTGGAAGACGTACACTATGAATTCTCATACCATCATATTCTGCCCCTCTAGCACCAGCTAATTTTTCTTTTTCATTTTCATGACCTTGTTTATGGCTTTCACGAACTTGTTTAATCATTTCAGCAGTAACAAGAGCTGTTCCTGATGGAGCATCAAGTTTATTATCATGATGAAGTTCAATGATTTCTACATCTGGCATATATTTTGCTGCTTCGCAAGCCATTTTCATCATAAGCACAGCGCCGATAGCAAAATTAGCTGCAATAAAGCAAGGTGTATTATTTTCTTTTCCTAAAGCATCTAATTGAGCTTTTTGTTCATCAGTGAGTCCAGTTGTACCAATTACAGGACGAACATGATTTTTAATAGCGATACTTGCAGTATTAAATACTACAGATGGCTGAGTAAAATCTACCATAACATCTGGATTTGTTTCTTTAATAGTAGCTTCTAAATCAGTGGATACAATAACACCAGTTTTTCCACAACCAGCTTTATCACCAGCGTCCATACCACCAACTATATCTACAGCTCCAACGAGCTTTAGTTCACTATCTTTCATTACAGCATCAACTACGGTACTGCCCATACGACCGCAAGCACCATTTACAATAACTTTAATCAAAATAATTCATCTCCTAGTAAATTATACGATTTTAACTATGAACAATATTATAATGGGAAAAGACTTTAAAATCAATATGTTTCATCTTATTTATGGACTTTATTATGCTGTTTTTCTCTCTTTTCTTCTGTTATAGTACCATATTGCACCATAAATAATACATACTAACACTATTACAATCATTAAGCGGTCTAAGTTATTTTTATAGTTAACTACATCATGACCTATCACCACTTCAAGTGCAGTAGAGGGAAACTTTCCAATCAAATTTGCCAAAGCATAATCTTTTAAACTAATGCGACTAACAGCTCCAAGTGCAGTCAATATTCCTGAAGGAAAATATGGCATAGCACGTAAAATAAGCATTACTTTAAATCCATTTTTACCACTGAATTCATCTGCTTTTTTTAGATACTTAGATTTGGCAATTAATTTTTCTGCTGAAGAACGCAAAATTGTTCGCATCAAGATAAAAGATATTATTACACCCGCTGTTTCAGCAAGCCATGATAAAATAATTCCTGGCACTATACCAAAAAGCAAGCCATTTGCTGTTGATACAAATATTGACGGTAAAAATCCTAAAGCATTTATCAACACATCTAATAAAAAGCTAAATACCATCGCCCATATACCAAATGAAGCGATATAATCCATTGTTTCTTGCATACTACCACTTGTAGCTACACGCCAAAAATCACTATAAAAACTAGGATTTAAAATATAGATAACAACTAAAATCGCCACTAACATTAAGACTGTGATTATTTTTATCGTAGACTCTTTCATTAATTTATATCCCTTCTTTATCTTAAAATTTAGCTATTAGATATCTATACATCAGAAATCTTTAAAAATCTATGTTTATATTGTAATTCTAATATCTCATTTAACACTTTTTTATCTATGCCATAATCAATAGCTCTTTGAGCTTCTACCCTTGCATTGACTAAGACATTTACATCATTTAATACATCTGCAATTTTTAAATCAGGTAAACCATGTTGCATTGAACCAAAAAATTGCCCTGGTCCACGTAATCGCAAATCTTCTTCAGCTAAAACAAAACCATCAGAGATTTTTTCCATGAGATGCAATCGCTCTAGCGAATTTGCATTCTTACCACGATTAATCAAAATACAATATGAAGCATACTCACCTCTACCAATACGACCACGAAGCTGATGGAGCTGAGCAAGCCCAAAGCGTTCAGCACCTTCAATCACCATGATACTAGCATTTGGCACATTTACACCAACTTCAATTACTGTAGTTGATACTAATACATCTATTTTTCCTGACAAAAATCCCTGTAATAAATCTTCTTTTTCTTTCGGTTTTAATTTACCATGAAGCAAGGCACAATTTAAACCATATAAATAACCTGATGTAAGTTCATCATATATCATTTCTACAGAAACAGCATCACTATTTTCACTTTCTTCAATCAAAGGACAAACTATATAAGCTTGTCTTCCTTTAGCTACTTCATCTTTTACAAATTTATAAATCAAATTTCTTCTATCTGGCATACGCACAAAAGTCCTTATAGGTTTTCTTCCTGGTGGTAATTCCTTGATAAAAGAAACATCTAAATCACCATATACTGTAAGTGTCATCGTTCTAGGAATAGGTGTCGCTGTCATCACCAATACATCTGGTAAAAAATCTTCTCCTTTTCCTTCTAATTTTGCTCTTTGATTTACGCCGAAACGATGTTGCTCGTCAGTTACTACTAAGCCTAAATTTTTGAATATGACATTATCTTGTATCAAAGCATGTGTACCAATAACTAAATCTATAGTGCCATCAGCTAAGCCTTCTAATATCTGTCTTTTTTCCTTAACTTTCAAACTACCAGTCAATAAACCTACATGTATATTCAATGGCTCTAATAATTCTTTTATCTTGCCATAATGTTGCAATGCCAAAATTTCCGTCGGTGCCATCAAAGCGCCTTGGTATCCATTTTCAATAGCTTTTACTAAAGAAAGTATAGCTATTACTGTTTTCCCTGAACCTACATCACCTTGTACTAAGCGTTGCATTTGCACATCTTTTTGCATATCTAAACAGATTTCTTGCCAAACTTTTTCTTGTTCTGCTGTTAAATTAAATGGCAAATTATTTTTTACTGTTTTTACTAATTCACTATTAGATAAAAATTTTATGCCTTTATTTTTTACCTGATGTTGCTTTTTCAACAGCAATAAACCTGCTTGAATTAAAAATAATTCTTCAAAAATTAAACTCTTCTTTGCTTTTTCTAATTCTTGTCTTGTCTGAGGAAAATGTATTTTCTTTATAGCTGTTTGTTTATCCCATAAATCGTATTTTTCACGAATAAAATTTGGTACTACATCTTTTACCAAAATATCTTGAGTGCAGGCTTGTTCTATTAGATTGCGAAAATCCTTTGGTTTTATATAATCTGGAATTGTATATATGGGCATAAAAGCACAAGGATTAATATTTTCTTCACTATCTATATTATCGTTATTTATAATGTCAAAAGAAATAATCTGACTTATAGCAAGTTGACCATATCCACCATAGGCATAGCCCACTTTGCCATGTACAAATAAACTACTTTTTTGTACCTTTAATTTCTTTTTTAGATAATCTTGATTAAAAAAATTAAGCTGAACAACACCTGTATCATCAGCTAACATAATCGTTAATAATTTTAAACCTCGCCTTGTATTTTTTTCTGCCATAGCCATAATTTTACCTTGAATATTTACCACTTCACCGACTTTTATTCTGCCGATAGGAACAATTTGACTTTGGTCTTCATAACGACGAGGATAATATGTGATTAAATCATATATATTTTCAATGCCTAATTTTTTTAAAGCCTGTGCTTTTTTAGGACCTACACCTTTTAAAAACTGTATATTTTCTCGTATATCCATTTATTACACCTATCTATAAAAATTAATTTTAATTATAACATATCTAAATATAGACTGCTTTAACTTAATTTTAATCTTATTTTAATTTTTTTGTAATTGATTTTAAACTTAATTATGCTCTAATATGTATTTAAGATGTATTAACAATTTATCTCCAATCTAAAATAAATTTTACAATCTACAAAAATCAGAAGGTGATTTAATGAAATTAATTTCTCGCTTATTGCTTCTATCTTTTTTTGCTTTAACCGTATTTACCTATATTCTACCTGTAGAAGCCACTTCTACTAATCAAGAAAGTACACAAACCCAACAAGATGAAATAATCGTCAATGGTACTAAAATCAATTCTTACCCTATTATAATTAATGATTGTACATTAGTGCCAGCTCGTGATGTCTGCAAAAATTTAGGCTTCACTATATCTTGGGATAGCGACGAACAAACAGCTACTATTAACAGTAAAAATATGCAATCTACTGTAAAAATTGGTCAAGATTTATACACTGCTCAAAGCACTATTGCCCTTGGCATGACTGCACCTATCTCCCTTGGTTCTGGGCCACTGCTCATCAATGATAAATTATACATTCCAGCAGAACTTTTCCGCATTTTACAAGGAAATAATCCAGAAAGCTTGATTTATAATAATCATCAAATCCTTTTAAATACTATTGAATAAATTAAAAAGCATTAAGATATATATTTTATATTCTTAATGCTTTTTTATCTATTTTTTGCAAATTATTTACCTAAATTTAGCTAAAGCTAAATTAAAATTATACATTCACTATATATACTAAAATCAACTTAAAAATATTGCTCAACCGTTAGCAGATTGGAATGTTGATATATGCAAAATTTGTCTCGTCGTAATTTCTTTAAATTAGGTGCTGGTGTTTTAGCTGGAGCTGCACTTTTCGATTTAACAGGCTTAAATCATAAAGCTTTCGCTCAAAAAATAACACCTTCTAATTTTAAAATAAATCCAATTAAATTATCTGATTTACCACCAGCTACAAAAGCACCACTTAATTCACAGCTCGTCAACAATGCTTATGATTACATAATTTCTAGTGTGGAAAAAATAACAGATAATAAGCTTTGTCAACAAACATTAGATTTAATCAAAGATACACGTCCTAAATTTATGCAATTATACACATCTTCTACAGATGTAACTAATATTTACAATGAACTTGCTAATAAAGGCTTGATTGATACTTCTATCATCAGCCCAGAACAATTATTTCCACCACTAAAAACTAATAAAAATCCACAAGATTTCATTTCTGCTCCAGGCAGTGGCTATGCTAGCCATCATTCTTATCCTGGAGGACTTCCAACTCATACAGCAGCCAATTTATCTATTTCTGAAGGCGTAGTCAATACTTATAAATTAATCTTTGGTTATGCTGTAAATACTGATATTGTACTTTCTGCTCAAGCTTTACATGATTTAGCTAAACCATGGGTATTCCAGTGGAATGAAGATGGAACATGTCTTCCTGAATATTCCATTGCAGGTACAGGAGCACATCATATTTTAGGGCTTGTTGAAGCTATTTATCGCAACTTACCTGCTGAAGAAATTGTCGCTCAAGCTTGTGCTCATAATCACCCTGGCAGTGATAAAGATGAAGAAAGTGTAGTTAACTGGATTAAAGCAGCAAGTATTATTGCTCAAAAAAATCCTGTAAAATATGGTTTACTTGATAAATCTGGAGATAAATTACCTACACCACAACATCAAGAAGGTTATATTGTCCACTTAGGCGACCATGACTGGGTATTGAGTGGTATTGTTGCTAAAAACACAGTAATTTACCTCAAAGAAATTGCTAAAACTGATTACAATTTCTCTGATAAAGATTTAAATGGTAAATTATTCAATGATTTTAGAAATTATATTGGTGCACAAGTTTCCTTCATGTATTTGCATAATCTCATGGCTCAAAATGGTCTTGAAGATGTGCGCAATCTTGTTCATCAAATAGTTTTAAAATAAAATATTAAAATCTTACCTATCCCAATGACTCCTCTTATTGTCATTTATATAAAAGCCATAACTCTTTAACCCTTAGAGTTATGGCTATTTTCTTTATCTAAAATTATCAGTGATGTGAAAAGCCTTCTCCTGTTACTTCTCTTGCATCAGAAATAATAAAGAAAGCATTTTTATCTATATCTAAAGTTAGCTCTTTTATTCTACTCACCTGTCGCATAGTAATCACTACATAAATAACTTTACGATTATTTTTAGTATATGCACCCTGTCCATAGAGAAAAGTAACTCCTCTATCTAATTCAATCATAATTGCGTCTGCTATCGCTTCTGGTTTTTCTGTAATTATCATGATGGATTTTCGCATATTAAAACCATCAATCATCTTATTGGTGAGTACACCACCTAAATACATACAAATAAAAGTGTATACTGCAATATTATAATCAAATAACCATACACTAGATAAAATAATCAAACAGTCTAAAACAAATACCATCGTTCCGACATTATACGAATATAATTTTTTAATCAGTGCTGCTATTACATCTACACCGCCTGTATTGCAATTACTGCGGAAAATCAAACCAAAGCCAATACCTGAGATAACACCTCCTACAATAGCACATAACATAGGTTCTGATAATGGTGGATAAGCGTTTAAAAAAGCTGTTAAATCCAAAGCAACAGAAAATAAAATCGTGCCTAAGATTGTATCGAAAAAATACAATCTGCCAAAATAACGATAAGCAATATATAAAATAGGAATATTTAACAAAAAATTCATTATCCCAATCGGCAAATTAAATAAATAATACAAGATAAAGGCAATCCCTGCTAAACCACCAGATAAAAAATTCATCGGTATTAAAAATAAATTATAAGCAGCGGCAGCCAGTAAACACCCAATAATAATTATTACATAACGCATAGCATGATTTAACATTAAAAACCCTCCTATCATTTCATAATAAAAATACTATATAAAGAAAAAAGAACAGACCAAAATTGTCTGTTCTTTAATCATAAATAATTCGCTAATCGCTAAAATTATTCATTCTTTTTAATTTATCTAATTAGTTTTCAGCTTTTTTCTTAGGAGCTACAGCAGTACGAATAGAAAGTTCACGTAACTGTTTTGCATCAACTTCAGAAGGAGCTTGTGTCATCAAGCAACCAGCACTTTGAGTTTTAGGGAATGGAATAACATCACGAATAGAATTACGTTTAGCCATGAGCATAACCATACGGTCAAGACCAAATGCAAGTCCACCATGTGGAGGAGTACCATATTTGAAGGCATCAAGCATAAAGCCGAATTTTTCATGAGCTTGTTCTGGAGTTAAGCCGATTGCTTCAAATACTTTTTCCTGAGTATCGCTGTTGTAAATACGAAGGCTACCGCCACCGATTTCTACACCATTTAATACCATATCATATGCTTTTGCTTTTACGCGACCTGGGTCAGTTGTGAGATATTGTACATCTTCATCACGTGGTGCTGTGAATGGATGATGCATAGCTTTCCAACGTTTGTTTTCTTCATCATATTCAAACATAGGGAAGTCAACAACCCAAAGGAATTTATATTCATTTTCGTTAATAAGACCACGACGACGGCCCATTTCAAGACGTAATTCGCCAAGAGCTTGAGCTACTACAAGTGGTTTATCTGCAACTACGAGTAATAAATCGCCTGTCTGAGCATTAGTTGCTTCTTTAATTTTCTGGAATGTTTCTTCACTGTAGAATTTTTTGAATGGAGATTTGATTTCTGTTTCAGTGTACTGAATCCATGCTAAACCTTTTGCACCATATCTTTGAGCATATTCTACAAGACCATCAAGTTCACGGCGAGGAATATTTGCATAGCCATCAACTTTGATAACTTTAACCTGTCCGCCATTATCAAGTACAGATTTAAATACTTTAAAGTCAGAGCCTTTAACGTATTCGGAAATATCCATGAGTTCCATACCAAAACGGATATCTGGTTTATCAGAACCATATCTTTCCATAGCTTCGTCCCAAGTCATACGTAAGAATGGAGTCTGTACTTTTTCGCCGATAGTTTTTTCAAATAAACCGGATACTAAACCTTCCATTAAGTTCAAGATATAATCTTGGTCAACGAAGGACATTTCAATATCGAGCTGAGTAAATTCTGGCTGACGGTCAGCACGTAAGTCTTCATCACGGAAGCAACGTACGATTTGGAAATATTTTTCATAGCCAGCTACCATTAATAACTGTTTGAAAATCTGTGGAGATTGTGGTAATGCATAAAATTTACCAGGATTTACACGGCTAGGAACTAAATAATCACGTGCACCTTCTGGAGTACTCTTTGTAAGCATTGGTGTTTCAATTTCTAAGAAACCATGTTCATCAAAGTAATCGCGCATTAATTTTGTAACGCGATGACGAAGCATGATATTTTTCTGCATTTCAGGACGGCGAAGGTCTAAATAACGATATTTTAAACGAACGTTTTCATCAACATCAATACCATCTTGAATATAGAATGGAGGAGTTAATGCTTTATTTAAAATACGTAATTCTTCAGCATAAATTTCAATTTCGCCAGTTTCCATATTTGGATTTATTGTTTCTTTATCACGTAAAGAAACTTTACCACGTACAGCTACTACGAATTCAGAACGAAGGGATTCTGCTTTTGGAAATTGGTCTGCACCAATTTTATCTTCAGCAAAAACGAGCTGAACAAGGCCACTTCTATCACGTAAATCAATAAAAATAAGTCCACCATGGTCACGACGGTGAGATACCCAACCGCATAATACTACTTCTTGACCTTCGTTTGTGGCACGAAGTTCACCACAATGGTGAGTTCTTTTCATACCTTCCATTGTTTCCATTTTACTAATTCCACCTCAATAATTATTTTGTTAATATAGTGAGTTTATTAAGCAATTCATCTATAGAGATTGTTTCTTGTGTACTTTCATTCATATTTTTAAGTACAACAGAATTTGCTTGCAATTCATCTTCACCTAAGATAATAGTGAATTTTGCATTAGCTTTATTTGCTTGTTTCATTTGAGCTTTCATGCTACGTCCTGCAAAGTCCATAGCAGCTTTAAATCCACCTCTACGCAAATTAGCTAAAATTTCAAAGGCTTTTGCCTGTACAGTATCACCTAAAGCTACAATAAATACATCTGTATCATAATTAGTTTCAGGTAATAAGTTCTGCATTTCAAGAGCGAGCAATACTCTTTCAAGACCTGTAGCAAAACCTACAGCAGGTGTAGATTTACCGCCACATTCTTCAATAAGACCATCATAGCGTCCACCACCTAAAACGGCAGATTGAGCACCAAGTGGTACATATTTTAATTCAAATGCAGTCTTAGTATAATAATCAAGACCACGTACAAGACCTGGGTCTAATTCAAATTCTATACCAGCAGCTGTTAAGAATTCTTGTACTTTATGGAAATGATCATTACATTCATCGCAAAGACAATCAGTAATAGCAGGAGCGTCTTGCGCCAATTCTTTACATTTTTCATTTTTGCAATCTAAAAGACGCATTGGATTTCTATCATAACGAGATTTACAATCATCACACATCTCATCAATTACAGGTTTGAAAAATTCTTGTAATCTTTGACGATATACAGGTCTACATTTTGGACAACCTACAGAGTTTAATAATAATTTTATATCTTTAAGCCCTAAATCTTTTAGGAACTGTACAGCTAAAGAAATGATTTCAGCATCAACTGCTGGATTTGCTTCACCTAAAGCTTCTACACCAAACTGATGGAATTCACGATAACGACCAGCTTGTGGGCGGTCATATCTAAACATTGAACCGATGTAGAATAATTTGCATAAATTTGTATCTGCATATAATTTATTTTCTAAGTAAGAGCGTACTGCTGCTGCTGTATTTTCAGGACGAAGAGTAATACTTCTATTACCTCTATCTGTGAAAGTATACATTTCTTTTTCTACAACATCAGTAGTTTCACCAATACCACGTTGGAATAATTCAGTATGCTCAAAAATAGGTGTTCTGATTTCACGGTAACCATATTGACCGCATAATTTTCTAATTAAATTTTCAAGATATAACCAATTTCCTACTTTATCTGGAAGTATGTCTTTCGTTCCACGAGGAGCTTTTGTCAACATATAAAATATCACCTCTACATATTTTTAATCGCCATAAGCTTCTTTTAAAAGCATTGCTCGGCGTTCAATATATTTATCTATACTATTTAAATAAGTATATAAATCTTTTGCATTAAATGACGTTTGTAATCTCTTACCTGGATAAGTAATCTTACTAGTTGCTGCACCGCCAACACCTAAAATAGTCTGGCGTTCACCCATTATTTGAATATTATAAATGCCTTCTTGACCCTTTTTGCTATAACCTACATTTTCTAATTGACCACTCATATAACCTTGACGATAAATATAATATGGAATTAAACCATATTCATCAATAGCAGTTGTCATTATCTTAGCCATAGCTTGAACTGTTTCATCATCAGGCAAGACAATATTATCTCTTATAAGCTTTAATTCTGAACCTTTTTTTAATGCTAAAGCATGCAAAGTTATATCATCTGGAGCTAAATCAATTACTTTATTAATCGTATCTTGAGCATCTTTTATATCTTCACCAGGAAGCCCAATGATTAAATCAGTATTCACATGTTTTATACCAGCTTGACGCACTTGTTTAAATGCACGCAAAATATCTGCTGAAGTATGTTTTCTACCAATTAAAGATAATGTTCTATCTTGCATTGTCTGTGGATTTACACTAACTCTATCTGCACCATATTTTACTATGGATTTTGCTTTTTCAAGACTTAAAGAATCAGGTCTGCCTGCTTCCACAGTGAACTCTTCAACATAATCGCCTTTAAATGATTTAGCTACTAAAGATAATAAATCATCAAAATCATTTTCATTTAAACTTGTAGGAGTGCCTCCACCTACATAAATACTTTGTACTTTAAAATCATATTGTTCTATTAAAGCTTTAATTTTAGTAATTTCATAATTTAAAGTCTGCAAATATTTGCGAGTCATCTCGCTACTTGGCAATATACTTGAAGGAAAAGAGCAGTATAAACAACGTGATGGGCAAAATGGAATTCCCACATAAACACTGATGAGTTTTGGGTCATTTGCTTTTGTCAAAAAAGGTAATTGTAAATAAGCAATATCTGTTATTAGATTTGCTTTATCTATTTGTACCTCATAATCACCTTGTAAACGTCCTATCACACCTTGACGGTCTAATCCTTGCTCCATTAAACGGTGTACGATTTTTGTTGGTCTAACTCCATGAAGTATTCCCCAAGGAGCTTTTTTAGCTTGTAAATCTTCGCAAAAGATATGATATAAATTCAATTTAATTAAACGATTAGTCCCTGCTTTTACACTTTCATCATCATGTAAAAAGCTTTGTCTTGTATAAGTCCATAATTTTTCATCTTTACGCAAAGTCAAGACTGTTTTTACACCATTTAAAGCCACATCATCATATATATTCTCTATTTTCAATTCATCGTAATCAAAAATAGTATCATCTGCATCATTTATTTCTACTTTAAATAATACTAAAATCTCTTTTACTATCTTTACAATAATTTCTTTTGTACTATTTAAATAAAATGTTTTTATTTTCACGATTTCATTTCACGCTTTTTCTGACAATCTTCACAATAACCAAAGAATTTTAACTGATGGTCTACAATTTTAAATTTGCATGTATCTTCTATTTTTTCTTCGAGATTACCTAAAAGGTCATCTGTGAATTCTAAGACTTTGCCACATTCTACACAAATTAAATGATGATGTTGATGTTCATTAGGACTTGCATCATTTAATTCATAACGACGGCAACCATCGCCAAAATCGAGATAGTTTAAAATATTTAAGTCGCTCAATAATTCTAAACTACGATATACTGTAGCTAAACCAATTTCGCATTTTTGTTCTTTTAAAATAAAATGCACATCTTCAGCGCTTAAGTGCTGGCTAGGTCTATCTAAAAAAATCTGCAATACTATTTTTCTTTGAGGAGTTAATTTATATTGAGGACCCGCTAACTTTTGCTTTAAATCCTCCATAGTTATTTTTACAGGCACTAAAAACCCTCCTTTTATCTCTGTTAGTTTCAAATATATATATTTTAGCAAAAATATACTTATATTACAAAGTTTTTATTATGATTATTATACCATTTTCTCAAAAAAGCTTTCAACTAAAGTATTATCTAACAAATTAAAAACAAAAAAGCTCCCGAAAAAATAATCTCTCGAGAGCTTTCTCTTATATTCTTAATTAAATTAATCTACAGTTGTTACTTTATCAATGAAGCCATGAATATCTTTTTCTTCACCACTTTGAAGTCCTGTGATATAATTGAACATTTTTTGAGCAAATGGTCCAATTTTACCATCATTGATAGTCATTACTTTATCTTTATAGCCGAGTACACCAACAGGGGAAATTACAGCTGCTGTACCAGAACCGAATACTTCTTCTAATTTACCATTTTCGTAGTCTTCTACTAATTCATCAATAGTAATAGGACGTTCTTCTACTTCCATGCCCCATTCTTTAGCTACAGCAAGAACAGTTCTTCTTGTGATACCATTTAAAATAGTACCATCTAAAGCAGGAGTTACGATTTTACCATCAATTTTGAATAAAATGTTCATAGAACCAACTTCACCGATGTATTTACGATGTACACCATCTAACCACAATACTTGGTCATAACCATTTTTGTGAGCTTCAAGACCTGCATGGAGGCTTGCTGCATAGTTAGCTGGAGTTTTTGCTTCACCTAAACCACCTTTTGTTGCACGAACATATGTATCTTCTACCATGATTTTTACTGGAGCAAATCCATGTGCATAGTAAGCAGCTACTGGAGAAAGAATGATATAGAATTTATATCTTTTAGATACGCTAACACCTAAGAATGGGTCATCTGCAAAGATGAATGGACGAATATAAAGGCTCTGACCTTTTTTATTTGGCACCCAATCTTTTTCAATAGTGATTAATTGATGAAGAGCATCATATACTAAATCAACATCAATTGGTGGAATATCAAGAATACGAGCTGAATTATTTAAACGATTTAAATGGTCTTTAGTACGGAAAATAACTACATCTTTGCCCTGACGGAAAGCTTTCATACCTTCAAAAATAGCCTGACCATAATGAAGTGTTGCATTTGCTGGGCTAACTTTTATTTCTTCGTAAGGTACAATCTGAGCATCATGCCAGCCTTGACCTTCATCATAAGTCATTTCAAACATATAATCTGTAAAATGTGTTCCAAAACCAATAGTGGAAACATCAACTTTTTCTTTTAATGTTTTTGTTTCAACAAATTTAACCATAATTACATCTCCCTAATTGATAGTGTATTCATTGTACAACTTATCTATTACATAGTCAAGAAAAAAGTTTACATATTTACATATTTTTTACTATTTTTTTTATAACTTATGCTGATTATTATATCATTATATCTTATTTTTAATTATTTCGTTTAATTTCAATTTATCTATTTTCCCGCTTTCATTCTTAGGCAAACTTAATACTTTTATAAACTTTTTCGGTATTTCGTATTCACTAAGATATTCTCTTAATTTATTTATTATCTCCGATTTTTTAGGTAAATCATCTTTAACAACAACAGCTATCATTATATCTATATTATTCTGATTAATTATGGTTATTGCTACTTCTTCTAAAGATAATTTATCTTTTAATATATTCTCTATTTTATATTTAGAAATTTTTATACCATTTAAATTACAAATATCATCTTTTCTTCCTAAAAAATGTAAATTTCCATATTTATCAATATAACCTCTATCTTTTAAAGAAAAAGGTCTTTGTATTCCCTCAACACCATAAGGTGTATCAATCATTATCTCTTCATCTTTAATAAAGACTTTTACTCCCTTAAAAGGTTTACCTATACAAGTTTTATCCTCGGTCATATTATCATCTTGAATATATGATATGTAATTTAATTCACTAGCACCATAATATAAAGTTATTTTTACATTAGGAAAAACTTTCTTCAATTCTTCTGCCTGAAATTTTCCCATACTTTGTGAACCACTAATTATAGCCTTTAATCTTGCATTTTTATCGCTTACGATTTTAGGCAATAATAATAATTTTGATGGTATTAAATAAATTGTATTTACTTTATTTTGTTCCATCATATTCACCCACGTTTTAGGAGCAAATTTTTCAGTAGCTACAATTGAACCACCTACAAATAAAACACTCATATATATATTTAAATTTCCTGTGAAAGCCAAACTTCCTTGGCAAAATATCACTGTATTCTTATCTATATTAAAGATTTCATTTTGCTTGGGGAAAAAATCCACCCAACTACTAAAACTTCTCCACAATAATTTACTTTTTCCCGTAGAACCAGAAGTCATTACTCCCATGCAAGCATTTGAAGGAATATCCTTTACAACAAAATCTTGATTTTTGCTTACATTCGTAGCAATAATTGGCACTACATTAGTACCACTATAAGCAATAAACGTACATAATTGATCTACAATTAAATCTTCATAAATAAACTTATATTTATCTGTATAATCTATATGTTCTCGTATTTTCTCAACTTTCTTTATTAAATCTTCATATGAAAAACTATCCTTATCTGTTACCAACGCTTTATCTTGCAAATTTTGTCGTTTCAAAATAGATAAATAATCCATAGAATTCACCTCTATCTTTTAAAGATATTCAATCGTCATTGCACTGCCCAATCCTCCAGCACCAGCAATACTGCAACAACCTAATTTTCCTTTTCTATATTCTAAAGATTTTATTAAATGCAATAAAATCATAGCACCTGATACTCCATAAGGATGACCATATGCCAAAGCTCCGCCAAAAATATTATATCTATCTATCACTTCTGGAAAATTACGTTCAAATAATACATCAATAACAGCAAAAGCTTCATTTACTTCAAAACAATCTATATTTTTTATATCCAAATTCTTTTGCATTAATAATTTCTTTATAGCTTTAATACTACCCATTGGACTAAGCATAGGATTAACACCACAAGCACAATAGTCTAAAATTCTAGCTTGTGCTTTTTGTCCAATTTTCTTTAAATATTCTTCTGAACATACTATTACAAAAGCCGCTCCATCATTAATCAAACAAGAATTTCCTGCTGTCGTTACCTCTCCATTTAGCAATAACTTAGGCATTCTTTTTAACAATCTTTCACTCATTTTAGCTCTAATACCTTCATCTTTATCACTATCATTAATTGAAACAACTATATCATCTAATAAATGTTCTTGTCTTGCTCGTACTGCTCTTTCATGACTTTTTAATGCCCATAAATCCAATTCTTCTTTAGTTATATTTTCTTTTATTGCCGTATATTCAGCTCCTTCAAGCATTATAGTTTCTCGATGATTGTTTGGTATAAATTTTGCTACTGTATAAAAGCTATTTTCAGTATAATCAGGATGGTTTTTATTATATCCGCGTATAGGCTGAGTTGAACTACTTTCAAAACCACCAGCTATTATCATATCCGCTTGTCCAGAAGCAATTTTAGCATAAGCCACTGCAATACTTTCTAAACCACTACAACATTGCATATCTACAGTAAAAGCAGGTACATTTTCATCTATACCTGCTTCAAGTGTCATTAATCTAGTAATATTACCGCCAGCTCCCACTCCATTACCAGCTATTATATAATCTATATCCTTATCTTCTATTTTATATTTCTCTTTTAAATTTTTTAGTACCTTCGCTCCCAAAAATTCAGCTGGAATATGTCTATACATACCATTACATAAACCAATATAACTACGAAGACCACCTAATATATATACTTGTCTCATAATCTTAATATCCTCTATTAAAAATTTTTCCTATAGGTCTGGCTAATATTACAGCCACAATGCACTTTACAATATCTAATGGAATAAAAGGTAATACTCCTGTTAAGAATACTACTTCCCAATTCATATCTGTTAATAATTTCAATTGAATTGCACCCAAAAGATAAATCACTGGTATACCTAAGCCTACTCCTATTGAAGCATATCGCTTAAAATTATATTTATTTCCCTTAAGCCAAGCTATCAATACGGCAGCAACTAGATAACCCCAAATATAACCACCTGTTGGTCCAAAAATTTTAGCAGGTCCTGCTGACCCGCCTGTAAATACAGGAATACCCACAAGTCCTATCAATATGTATACAAACATAGTGATAAAAGCCTGTTTCGGTGATAATAAAAAAGCTACCAAATTAACTACTAAAGTCTGTAAAACTATTGGTGATAAAGAAAATGGTAATGGTATTACTATATATGCTGAAACACAATTCATCGCTATTAATAATGCTAATCTAGTCAATTCTAACGTTTTATTGGAATAATTACTCATTTTTTCTACCTACTTTTTATTACAATATTAAATACATTCTTTCCATTTACATATGCCTTTAATTTATCTTCAACTGCATACACTCTTAGTACATCTTCAGAAAATACAGGAGCTAAAAAATCTATCTGCCAATGTAGCATTTCTAATTTTAAAAAATTTTGCAAAGATAGAGCCATTAATAATCCAGGCACTATAGGATTTTTAGTTTGATGAATAATATTTTTATCTCCACTTAATTCAACATACTTCTTTATTTCATCATCATTAAAACAATGCTCATAAATACAATTTTTGTCCATTAATTCTTTTGAAAATTCATCTTCTTTTTCATTTGAACTTTTTTCTATAGCTCTTTTAGGTAATAATAATAATGTCTTTAATTCTTGCTGTATTTTACCTGTATTATCACTACCTAATACCTGCATAATAGCCTTATTTTTCTTATGCAATAATAAGTTATTGCTAAATAAATCAACGTCTTTTCGAATATGTATCTCTGCTCTGGCTAATAACCACCCGCCAAAAAAAGAATTATCGCAATCTGCTAACTTTTGAATAAGCTTTATCATTATCTTTCAACCTTTTACACTTAAGTTTTATTTTTTAATCCCTTAATATTATATTTAAGCTAAATCAATTGGTCAACCTATACAAAATTTCAGTTGACATTAATGATAAAAAAAAGCCGTATTCTTTTTAGAATACGGACTTTATTTCTTAATTATTCAGCGTATATTTTTAATCAAATTTCACCTTATTTTTATCTTTTTCCTTCCTATATAATATAGGCTATTTTATATTTAAATATTTATATTTTTTTCTATTCTTTTTATAATAGTACGTTTTTAGTACGTTAATTTTAACCGCCATATATGAATATAACAAGATATCAATTAGTTTTGACTAATAGTTATATATCAAAATATGGCGGTATTTTTATTAATAACCGCCATACTCAAATAATACATATTCAATTTTCTTTATACAGTATCTGTTGATATTTATCTAGGTAAGACACCATTGAAGCAGTTACGCTATCAGTATTCGTACAAAATCTGTTGATATTTATCTATTGCTTATCAATCCACAAATGGAAATGATATTTGGTATTCATACAGCTTCTGTTGATATTTATCGCAAGACATAGATAAGGCATTTAATAAAGGAAAGAAGTATTCGTACAGCACCTGTTGATATTTATCACATCTATAAAATGTCAAACAGTCATCTAAATTAAAGTATTCGTACAGCACCTGTTGATATTTATCGTTTTTCAATTTTATCTTCGAGCGGTTTTTTATCTGGTATTCGTACAGCACCTGTTGATATTTATCATGCTAACGTTTGATGAACACGATCCTGAAAAATAGTATTCGTACAGCACCTGTTGATATTTATCCCTAATGTTATTAGGATTTATTAATTACATTATAGTTATAAACTATTAATATTGCAAGACTTTAAAAAGATTTACCAGCAAATAGCAAATATTGGTTATAAATCTATAAAGCTAGTAATCACAGTAGTTATTAAGATTTTATAAAAATTTAGCTGGTAAAATATGTGCATCATCAATTAACATAGTAATATTGATCCACCATTAATTTAAATTTTTCATTGATTGATACCAAAGTTAAAATGATACGATATATACTATAAATAATCTCATTATCTTAAAAGCTGATGTAGTTTTAAATGACTGCACCAGCTTTTTTTATTTTACAGAAATAGTCATCATCTTTGGCGATATTCTTAGTTATTACAAAATCACCTATTTTTATAATATTCCTCATGACCATTTTATAAGATTACTAGCTTTTGTAATATCTATAAAATAGACTCACTCTAATGAACGCTTATATAATTTTTACATATCTTTTAAAGCCTTAATTAGAGTTGAAAAAAGGTTCAATTTTCGTTTTGTTTCGTATCATTTTTCGTATCATTTTTATATGATTTTTGAACCTTTTCCAATACGTATAAAGCCTTTATTATCAAGACTTATGGCGGTTTTATATTCGTTTTAGGTTGTTTTGTTTCAGTACCTTTTTTTGCAACCTTTTATTGTTAAAACTGACAACTAAATGACTACTTTTTGACTACTAGATTTTAGTTTTTCATCAATAAAAAATAAGCCTCGTTTTAATAATCTATCAATATATGATAATGAATAATGTAATATATAACTTATTTCACGTCTTTTCTTTAACTCAATAAATCTAAGTATTAGAACTTGTTTTATTTTATCTTTAATATTTAAATTTATAATAAACTGTTTTAATTCTATTCTTTTATTTAGCCAATATCTTCTTTGTTTTTCATAGCTTATTAGTTCAGCTTTTAATCTAGGTATAATAATTTTATCATTGTTAAACTTAGATAAATCCTCTTGTATGCCCTTTATCATTAAGTCATAACATATTATTCTATGATATCCAATATATGCCTGTTCAAGATATTTTTTAGCTATATTCATTATAAACGCTCCTATCTTTAAGATTAATAAAAGCCCTACATTTTACTTAATTCACTATTTAAATCTAATATAACATTTTCCATAAATTTATCATCTATTTGTTTTAAATCTTCTATTTCCTTGTTCTTTTGTAATTCTGTATTAAGACTCTGTAAGATTTTATCTAGCTGGTCTATATTAGTCATAAAAATCACCTCAATGATATTATTATACATAGATAAATAAAAAGGCACTAGCACCGCCATATATAGCGAGCTAATGCCCTTCGTTTTATATTATATATTTGCTTTTAGAAATGCTTTTAAAGACTCTTTACTTACTGTACTAATTTTGACTTTATAATTTTGATTTTTAAATTGTTCTATATCATCAAATACATTTCTCCCTTTTGCACCTAATAAGATTAATTCTTTTTCTTTTCCGTCATCATAGAATATTGCTATATTTATCATTTTTATATACCCACGTTAATTAATGTTTATAATTTTGTTCAATAAATGCTTGAAAGGCTTTCTCATTAAGTCTTGTATTAATTATTTTAAAATTATCATCTTTGACAAATTTTATTAAATCATCTAAAACTGTTTTATTATTGGATAAAATACAAGCTGTTTTATTACCTTGTTCATCAGTGTGAAAAATTATTACATCAGTCATTTATATAAACCCTCTAATCTTATTTTATTAGTGATATTATGCCAATTTTTAAATATCCATAATACAATCATCAAAAAAACAATAATCATGATGATAATATAAATTTACTTTGCCTGTTGAACCATTTCTATGTTTGGATATTATCAATTCAGCTAAATTTTTATTATTTGTATTAGCATTATAATATTCATCACGATATAAAAACATGACTATATCCGCATCTTGTTCAATAGAACCTGACTCCCTTAAATCTGATAGCATAGGTCTTTTATCTTGTCTAGTTTCTACGCTTCGGCTTAATTGAGCTAGGGCAATCACAGGAATATTTAATTCTTTGGCTAAAATCTTTAACTGTCTTGATATATCAGACACTTCTTGAACTTTATTATCTCTTTTTCTTTCAGATGCTAATAATTGTAAATAGTCTATGATAATAAGTTTTATATCCTTTTGTCTTTTTAATTGCCTTGCTTTACTTCGCAACTGCAAAATATTAATCTCTGCACTATCTTCAATATAGATTGGTCTTTTAGATAATATATCAGTAGCTTTTATAACTCTTTGCCATTCTTTTTCATTTAAGCGACCAGTAGATATTTTTTGCGAATTAACACAACTCGCCCCACTGATTAGCCTTTTACCGAGTTGGGCTTTTGACATTTCAAGAGAAAATATCGCTACTGGTATATTATTTCTTGTTATTCTACTAGCCATACTTAACGCAAGGGCTGTTTTTCCCATTGCTGGTCTTGCACCTATGATAATAAAATCTGATTTTTGAAATCCGCCAGTGATTTTATTTAAATCTATATAGCTTGTATCAATACCCGATACACCATTTTGATTATGTTCATATTGGTATTCTATTTCTTGCATACACTCAATCATTAAATCAGTAGGTTCGATAATATCGCCCTTATAAACATTTTCTTTTGAGATATCAAATATCAACTTTTCTGCTTCACTTACTGTACTGTCTATATTTTCAGCATTATAAGCTATGTTTTTTATCTGCTCTCCCGCTTGAATATATTTCCTTCTTATGGCGGTATCTTTTACCATATCAGCATAATATTTTATATTGCTTGCTGAAGGTACACAGTTTACTAAGCTTGTTATGCATGCAATCCCGCCAGCCTTTTCAAGTTCATTCGTTTTATTTAGATATTCAATAACCGTTAAATTATCTATAGGCTTATTGGCTTTAAATAACATTAACATTGCTTTATAAATAATCTTATGACTAGGTCTGTAGAAATCATCTATTTTTAGATTTATTTCATCAATCGCCATTGATGTATCTTTTGATATTAAAATTGCACCTAATACGGCTTGTTCTGCTTCAATATTAATTGGTATTTTATCATTCAAATTTTTCACGACCTTTATTTTTATCATCAGTTTTTAAAATCGTTTTTAAGCCTTTTTTATCTTATACATATATCATTAATCAAAAACATGATAAAATATTTATAGTGGCTCAATCTCGAACTGTCAGACATATTTAAATTTATAAAACGTCTGCCATTTTTAAAAATTGTTTTCCAACATATTTTCATAGACTGGTTTTATTTTTATTTTTGGCTCATTTACATCATTGTTTTTATTTTTAACTGTGGCAATATCAGCATCATTTAACGGGTAAAAACTTAACCAGCTTGACTCTATTGCTTTATCAACAATAGCTTTTTTTATTTCTATATCTCCGCCACTCAATTTATCAAGTTTATTTAGAAGACGTTTAGTTATACCACTCGTGTTTATATCCTTTTTTTGGGCTTTTCTCATATCGTAAAAATCTATCAATGATTGTCTTAATTCTTCATCATCAGAATAAAACTCTATATCACATATAAAATCTTTCTTAGAATAAGCCTTTTTGTTAGAAGCTGACTTCTTTTGTTTTTCCTCTTTTTCTTTTTTAGTTTTTGAATTAGTAATATATATATTCTTATTATTATTCTTATATATATTCTTATTGTGTGAAATTTTTTCATAGTTAACTGTGAAATTTTTACATGGTTTTTGTGAATTTTTTTCATAGTTAACTACATCTTTATTGTCGGTTAACTGTGAATTTTTTTCACTGTTTACCGTGGAATTTTTCCACTGTTCAACCGTAACATTTTGTAACGGTTTATTATCCGTTAACTGTGAAAAATTTTCATAGTTCAAAAATATATCTTTTAAAAATTTTTCATTTATAGAATAAATACTTACATTGCCACCTTTACTAGCTTGTTTTCTTATAAAACCTTTATTTATCAAACTGGTTAAAGTATTTAAAGCGGTTCTTGATGTAATGTTCAATTCTTTAGATAAAAAATTACAACTTCCAATGTAATCCTGACCTGCTTTATTAAAACTTAAAATTATTGATAATGTGTGTACCTCGTTAGGTTTTAAACCAACTTTAAATAATACATGGTAATATTTATAAAACTTAAACTGGTATTTATCTAATAACTCATAGAATGAAATGTTATTTGCATCACCCACCATTTTGTCATCTCCTTTGATATGGTATTTCATCAGCTACTACAGAATAAAGTTAAAGCCCCAATAACGGGGCTATTTTTTTATGCTATATCAATCAGTAGGATTTATTTTTTTCTCGTAGAAATGGCGGTTTATCTTGCCTTTTAGCGTGATTTTGCCCATTGCTTCTACTTCTTTATTCATTTCTCTAATGAGTTCATAAGCCTTTGAAATGGATATATTGCAGTCTTCGGCAATCTCTTTGGCGGTTATAAATCGACTTTTTACAGTTTCCATATTTTAAATTCAGCCCTTTCATGATAAAATTTACTTGCTTTTAAATTTTGTATGCTCCTTGTCTTAGTGCGAGGGGCTTTTTTTATATTCATATTTAGCTATTAAAGTTTCTAAGTCTTTGACAATAATATGAAAAGATGAGCCAGTTATAATGTTATCTGTATTATTACTAAAGTCTAAATACATATCTTTTAAGCTCTTTAATTCATTTATGAGCCTGTCAAAACTCGTAGCTTTGATTTTAAGCGTTATTAGATTATCCATGTATATAAATCCTCCTAGAGTTTAATAAAAAGCCTGTCAGCGTCAATCTGAATATTTTTGGCGGGTATCTTGTTTCTTTTTATTATATTTTGCTCTAAGTATCTTAGCTCTTTCTATCCTTTGTTGAAGTCTTTGGAATTTCTCATCAATAGAATGTTTATTAAATGGGAAAAAGTCCGCCATATCAATTACAATACCGTTTTGTACATAAAACATTTATTTAATCGCTCCCTTATTTTAGGATTTTTAGCACTTCACTAAATGCTAATTTTATAAGTTTTAATTTATTTTCTTTTGTAAACTCATGTAGTTCGTTAAAAAATTCTTTTGCGTTTAATGCATTATCTTCTTGTGCAAATGCTACAATCTTTTTATCAGTATCATAGATTAATATTTTTATCATATAAATTATCTCTTTTCTAAAATGTATTTATGTTTAAGTTGATGAAGTTGATGATTAATTTAATCTATTTCACCGAAAATTCTATTGTCGATTTCATCAACATCGTCATATGATAACCCATCACTGTCATTATCTAGCTGTTTAGCTATTATTAAATCTCTAAAAGCTTTATATCTTAATAATTCAGCTTGTTTTTCATGCAATAAAGCATTTTGTTCATCGTATTCTATAAAAAAGTTATGACGTTGAATTTTTAAATTTTTAAGCTCATTCGATATTATGTCTAACTGATTTTTTAAATTAGCGTTTAATTGATTGGTATTGGTTTTTATTTCTTGCTCCATAGCATTGAAGGCATCAATAAAATCTAACTTCCACTTTAAAGCTTTTTCACCCTTAAAACTCATAACAAGCAGACTAAATCCGTCCCTATCCATTAGATACATTGGACGTTTTTCACCTTTATCATCAGTATAATTTGATTTGAAAAAGTGCTTGGAAAGCCTGCCACTATTGGACGAGCTCAAAAGTGAGCTGGTTAAACGTAAAACATTTTTATGCTCCTTGTCAAAATGCTCTGCAAGTTGTACACTAGATACAACAACTTGATTTTTAAACATACGAACTAAATTATTTTGATTATCCATGTTTTTAACTTCCTTTCGATAGCTCCTAGACATTCTAGGGGCTTTTTTATTTGTCTTATAGCGGTTATTCCTCATCTTGTATTAACTCTATTGGCTCAACCTCTAAAGCTTTTGCTACTCTACCAAGTGCATTATGACTTTTAAAGCCATTATCTTTGATAATACTTCCGATTGTAGCGTCAGATAATCCAGCTTGTTTGGCTAGGTCTGTAGGATTAAATAATTTTTTAGCCATAGCATTATCAAAATTTCTTTTATTAAGTTTTATTAGCATTTTATATCCTCCTTTGTCCAAAATGAACTATTATTACATATAAAAACATAATAAGCTCAAATAAGCTTAAAAATATTATATTATTTTATTTATAAAAAATCAATGCTATTTTGTTCTTATTTTTTATATTTTTTGTTGAATTAAGCTCTTTTGAGCTGTATAATATTATTAAGAGGTGAAATATATGAGCTTTCAAGAAAATTTAAAACATTATAGAGAAAAAGCGGGTTATAAATCCGCCAAAGAGTTTGCCAATACTCTAGGAATTCCGCCTAATACTTATGTAGGGTATGAAGTCAGAGGACGTGAACCTAAATTTGATACTTTATGCAAAATAGCCGACTTATTAGAAGTGTCTACAGATGATTTACTAGGACGAACATCAAATATATTAGGGAATAAAGAAGACAAACGATTAAAGAAATTATTAGACGAAATATTTCTTTTAAATAAAACAACATCAGCATATTTTGATATAGAAATTAATAATATAGATAAAGATTTTATATATTTACTTGTAAAATTAAAATGTAATTCACTAATATTTAATGTGGATATTAATAAAAATGACTTTATTAATAGTTTTAATAAACTTAAAAATCAACAAGAAGAAGAAATTAAATATTTTTTTAAAGAGTATATACAAATAAATATTATTAATGAGATTATTACAGGCGGTTCGTATTATATAGAAACATTGTCTAAGGCTATGCAGTGTATAACTGAAAAAGACATAACAGATGAGGGAATAACTGAATTTTTAAAAGCGAATAATGGTATGTATACTGATATAATAAAAGCCTCAAGAGCAATTAAAAATATTAATAGATACAGAAATCAACATTTTAATCAAAAGATAAAAAAAGATTATGAAGCAATAAAAATAAAAATAAATACATCTATAGATAATAAATAGATACATCGGGCAAGTACCTATTTATGCATCAAATAATTGATTGCTTTGCTCGGGCAATTGATTATTAAAATATGTATTTGATTTTATGAATACCTAAACAACCAAATAAAAAAACCGCCACCAATAAAGATATTGGGGCGATATTTTGAGTTTGAATTATTGATTATGGTATTACACTGTGAAGGTCATAATATAACCACAGGTACAATCATAAGCACTAATAAAAGAAAACGGCTTAAAACGGCTCATATTTTGTCATGATTTGATAAAGTATTGGCGGTTTATTAAGTTTACCCTTTTAAACTAGTCGAATTCGACCAGTTAAACTAAAACCGCCACAAGATAAAAACTCATGGCGGTATCAGTGCAAAATATTTTGTTATAGCGTTTCATCAGCGTAAAGCAAATTAAATTATTGAATTGAGGTGAGTTTATATGGAAAATATTACAAACAAAACAGTACCAGATGCTAAGATTAAAATTATCACAAGTAAAAATAGTCCTGAACTAGCCAAAAAAATGAAAGAAGCTTCAGCTTATTTTATGAAAATTAATGACCAATTATATAAGGATTTAGCAAATAAATGAATACAGAAAAACAAATTATAAATATTTTGCTTGATGATATCTTAGACTTTCATCAACAACTTACTGATAGATATAGAATGGAAAGCGGTATCCATGATATGAATTTACTTCAATCAGCAGTAAATTCACCATTTCAAAGTTTTGCAGGTCAAGATTTATATCCAACAATATTTGATAAAGCTTCTAGACTTTGTTATGGATTGACTAAAAACCACCCATTCAATGACGGTAATAAAAGAACTGCTATCCACAGTATGCTAATCTATTTATACATCAATGATATTTTATTGGATTATGAAAGTATTGAATTAGAAAATATCATCATTGATATTGCTTCCAGTAAAATGAGTTGTGAAGAACTAACACAATGGCTACAAGACCATGTAAAAAAAATCTAAATTAAAACTAGATAAAAAAATAGCCCCTCGCTATGCTACCAACATAACAAAGGGCTACTTCTTACCATTCCAATTTTAAATGAATGATACATTCTTTAAATCGCAACTAAATTATATCATTCTTTTTAAAGTTGGTAAATGGTAGGCTTATTAAGTATACGATTTTTTAACTTGAAAGGAATGTTTTTTTTATGCCTGTTTACAAAAACGAACAACGTGGAACATGGTTCACGACTTTTTATTATACTGATTGGACAGGAACACGCAAGAAAAAGAAAAAAGAAGGCTTTACCACTAAACGAGAAGCCCAAGCCTTTGAGCGTGAATTTCTCGAACGTATGGCGGGAACTTGCGACATGAAATTTAGCTCGCTAGTAGCTATATACTTAGATGATTGTAAATCAAGAATAAAAGCATCTACTTTATACACCAAAACAACTATCATTGAAAAATATGTATTGCCTTATTTTAAAGATACCGCCATAAATAAAATCACACCAACCAATATTAGACAATGGCAAAATACTATTAAAGATGATACCAATTCTAAAGCTAATCAGTATTTAAGGGCTATCAATACTCAAATATCTTGTATATTTAATTTTGCAGTTAGATATTATAATTTGCCGAAAAACCCTGTTAAACTTTGCGACCCAATAGGTTCGAAAAAAGGTCAAGAGTTAAACTTTTTTACACTAGACGAATTTAATCAATTTATAAAAAAAGTTAATACTGATGAACCATATTACACTATATTTAATATTTTATTTTGGACTGGTATACGACGTGGCGAGCTGTTAGCCCTTCGCCCTTGTGATTTTGATTTTGAAAATAATCTATTACACATCACTAGAAATATGGTTTATATTCAAAACTACAAGCCAATGATAACCACACCAAAAACTGAAAAGAGTAAACGTACTATCACACTACCAAAATTTTTAGTTGATATTGTAAAAAATTATATTCAAAAAGATTTTATTACATCACATGATTTATTATTTGAAGTTTCGCCAACTGTTTTATTTAATAAGCTTAAACATTATATTAAATTAGCAGGATTAAAAACTATTCGCATTCATGATTTTAGACATTCCCACGCTTCACTATTGATTGAACAAGGTTATTCGCCATTGATGATTGCTGAACGTCTAGGACATGAAAAAATTGAAACAACTTTAAAAACCTATTCTCATTTATATCCAAATAAACAAAATGAATTAGCTGAAAAACTACAACAATTACATCAAAATATATAAACTTGAATATAATAGTACGTTTTTAGTACGCTTATAAAAATAAAAAAGCCGTAACCCTTTATAATAAAAGGCTACGACTTTATTTCTTAATTATTCAGCGTATACACTGATTTGACGGTTGTAACGACCTTTACGTTCGAAAGCAACACGACCAGCAATTTTAGCGAATAAAGTATCATCTTTACCGATGCCTACGTTAGCACCTGGATGGAAATGAGTACCTCTCTGACGAACTAAAATGCTACCTGCAGTAACGATAGTACCAGCATGTTCTTTAACGCCAAGACGTTTAGATTCGCTATCACGACCGTTACGAGTACTACTAACACCTTTTTTATGAGCGAAAAGCTGTAAATCAAAATTGAACATTCAAATTCACCTCCTGATATTTAGAACAGAAACGTTTTTTGGATTAGATTTCTCTATTTCCGCAAAACCAAGTACAGCTACAGCAAAGACAGCTTCTGTTAAATCATCAGCTTTATCTTTCAGAGCCACACTTAAATATCCGGGCTTTACATCATAATTTATTTCACGATGTAAATGTTTTGCCAAACCTAAAATAACTGACTGAGCCAATGCAGAAATCCCCGCACATACAATATCTTGACCATATGCGCCTGCTCCTGCATGTCCTTCTATTAAAAGACCGATGACTTTATCATCATCTTGACGCATTACAGATATTTTTATCATTATGCTTCGATTTTTTCAATAGTTAATTTAGTGAAAGGCTGACGATGACCCTGACGACGACGATAGTTGGATTTAGCTTTGTATTTGAAAACTAAGATTTTTCTAGCTTTATCTTGTTTTTCAACTTTTGCAGTGATTTTAGCACCTTCAACAACTGGAGTACCAACTTTAACATCTGCATCATTAACAACAGTTAAAACCTGATCAAAAGTTACAACATCGCCTTCATTAGCTGCGATTTTTTCAACAGTGATAACGTCACCTTCGGAAACACGATACTGTTTTCCGCCTGTCTGGAAAATAGCGTACATTCAATTACACCTACCTTAATTAATACTCGCCAATTACGGTTAGTCAAAGACTATTTATAAACCTTTTTGTGCGGTTGGGAAACCTTAATTTCTTAAGGCTTACATCTTAAAATTCTATCATATTTAAACTAATAATGTCAATAAAATTATTAAATAAATAAAATTATTATTTATTTAATAATACGTATACATACTAATATAATTTTATACGTATACGTACTATTATAAAGGAGGATTTTTTATGTATTATATTGCCAAAGCAAAAAATATTTTATTTACACTCTTTTGCTGTTGTATTTTATTATCTAATGTTGCTTATGCACAAGATAAATTGCAAACAGCCCCACCACCTAATTTACCTAGTGAATTATTTGATAATACTCCTCTAACATCTACAAAAGTTTTTGACAATCATTATTGTATAGGCACAAAAAGCGTTGTAGTTTGGGCATTGCAAACTTCTGATGGAATCATACTCATAGATTCAATATGGGATAATAACGACGCCCAATTAATCATTGATGATATCTTAATATCTCATGGGCACGGTGACCACTATGGTGGAGCACAATACTAAAAAAATAAATATAATGCTAAAATCTTTATGAGCAATACTGATTTTTATTATATGAATAATACTTTTGATGGAGCAAATGGTTCTCGTTCACCAAAATGTACTGTAGATGAATTTTTAACAGACAGATAACAAATTACCTTAGATGATACTACTGTTACTGTCGTATCCACTCCTGGTCATTCTCCTGATTGTGTTTCTTTTATCTTCCCTGTAAAAACTCAAGGTAAAACTTATATGGCTGCTCAATGGGGTGGCACAGGTATTCCTAAATCTATGGAAAACAAAGTCCAATATAAATCTTCCCTAGAACATTTTGCTCAATATTGTCATGATAATAATGCAGTTATTGAAACTACTGCTCATTTATTCGCTGATAACGGTTATGCTAAATTAAATAATGTAGTAAATTCTACTTCCATAGAAAATAATCCATTCTATCTAGGTCAAAAAGGCATTGATAATTATCTCAATAACTTATCTTTAGAAATAGATAGAGCTATCGCTAATTCTATAAAATAAATATCTAAATATTAAAAAGGAGTCTAAATATCTTAGACTCCTTTATCTATCTTCACCTTTACATTTTATGTTACAATAAAATATATTTTAAACTTGAAATGTTATTTTAATGTTTCTCGAAAAATCTTTAGGATATACAATTTGTACCATAGCTAGAAAAACTCATCAAAATTTGACACATAAATTTTCCCCATATAATATTACTCCAGAGCAATGGGTAGTATTAAATCAAATTCACATTAATAAAAATATATCTCAAAAAAAATTAGCTGATATTATCCAAAAAGACCCTAATAATGTAAAAGTTCTTGTCGACAAATTAGAACAAAAATCTTTAATTAAAAGAGCTCCCAATCCTAACGATAAAAGAGCGTTTTTTTATCTACAACAAATAAAGGTATCGAGCTTATTGATACTTTAAACGAAGTGGATATTTCTGTAATTTCTGATGTAGAAAAAAGCTTAACTAAAGAAGAAAATATTTTATTATTATCTAAAATTGAAAAAAATTTTTCATCTTCTTCAAAATAAAATATTTACCATCAAATAAAAAAGGTTAAGACAAATGAGTATGTCTCATCATCTGTCTTAACCTTTTTTTATTTCTCTATACCATATTTTTTTAATGCTTCATAAGCTGCATGTTGTTCAGCTTCTTTTTTAGTAGTGCCTTTTCCTTTGCCATCAATTTTTTTATCAACAACTACAGCAAATTCAAAAGTTTTTGCATGGTCTGGACCTGTTTCTGCCAATAATTTGTACTCAACATGTTGTCCTTTTGCCTGCACTACTTCTTGCAAAATAGTCTTATAATCTTTTAAATTATATCCATATTTTACAGCAATAAATTCTTCATTTAATTTATCAAGCACATATTCGTAGGCAGTCTGCCAACCTTGGTCTAAATAAATAGCTCCAATAATTGACTCAAAAGCATCTGCTAAAATTGATGGTCTATGTTCTCCACCAGTTAAGCGTTCGCCTTTACCCAATAACAAATATTGCCCAACATTTAAATTCATAGCAAGTTTCGCTAAACTTGTCTCACAAACAACAGAGGCACGAGCTTTTGTCATTTCACCTTCAGGCATTTGCGTAAAAGTTTTAAATAAATATGTGCTAGAAGCTAATTCTAAAACAGCATCACCTAAAAACTCCAAACGCTCATTATGAAGACTATGGTCTTTAGCCTCATTAGCATACGAGGTATGTGTCAAAGCTTGATTTAATAAATTTAAATCATTAAACTTAACACCTAATCTAACGACTAATTCCCCTAATTTTTGTTTGCGTTTTTCTGATAAATTCATTTATAAAACCTGATTTACTTAAGTTTTTTCAATAAAATAGCTGCATTATGACCGCCAAAACCTAAAGAATCAGAAATAGCTGCATTGATAACTTTTTCTCTAGCAACATTTGGTACATAATCCAAATCTAATTCTTCATCTGGAGTTTCATAGTTGATTGTAGCAGGCATAATATCATTTTTAACAGCTAAAGCTGTAGCGATACATTCAATACCACCAGCAGCACCGAGAAGGTGTCCTATCATGGATTTAATAGAGCTGATAGATAATTTATACGCATGAGCACCAAAAGCACGTTTAATAGCTGCTGTTTCAGTTCTTTCATTCAATGGAGTAGATGTACCATGAGCATTGATATAATCAATATCTGTTAATTCAAGACTTGCATCTTTTACTACATTTGTGAAACAACGAGCAGACTGTTTTGCTTCTGGATCTGGGCTAGTCATATGATAAGCATCAGAAGTTGAAGCATAACCTGCGAGCTCAGCATAAATTTCAGCACCACGAGCTACTGCATGTTCATAGCTTTCTAAAATAACAATACCAGCACCTTCACCCATGATAAAACCACTACGGTTTTTATCAAATGGACGAGAAGCTTTTTGTGGATTGTCGTTCATATCTGTGCAAAGAGCTTTCATAGAAGCAAAACCTGCTACTGGAAGTGGAGAAATACAAGCTTCTGTACCACCAGCAACCATTACATCTGCTTCACCGCGCTGAATAACACGCATAGCATCACCAATAGCATTTGTACCAGTTGCACAAGCTGTTACAGGGCAAACGCTAGGGCCTTGAAGACCAAATGTAATAGAAGTCATGCCTGCTGCCATATTGCTAATCATCATAGGCACACAGAAAGGACTTACACGACCTGGACCCTTAGTGAATATAGTATTGTATTGATCATGTAATGTTTCAATACCACCAATACCACTACCAATAAATACGCCAATACGTTCTTTATCTTCTTTAGATAAATCCATATTTGCATCTTCAAACGCAAGTTTAGTTGCTGCAATAGCAAATTGAGTATATCTATCCATGCGTTTTGCTTCTTTTCTATCGATAAAATCAGCAGCATTAAAATCTTTTACTTCTGCTGCAATCTGAGCTTTAAAATCACTAGCGTCAAAATGTGTAATTTTATCTATACCGCTTTTACCTGCAAGAAGACCTTGCCAAAAAGCATCTTTACCAATACCAATAGGGGAAATTGCTCCTAAACCAGTAATAACTACTCTATTTGTCAAAACAAACACCTCTCATTTAATCTATTGCCGCAACTTCCGATTTTATTCTAGAAATTATCTCTCTAACTGGCAATATTTCTTTGATTCTGTGTATATATTCGCCTGTAAATACCAGACCATTTTCTACGTCTCCCTGTTCTGCACGAATCAATGAATCAATTATACAGAAATTATGTTTACAGCTCTTTAAACATGCTTTACATCCTTTTGGAGGAACTGGGCCTACCATTATTTTATCTGCAAATGGATTTCTTACAGCACGTCCTGGAAGACCTACTGGGCTGTGTATAACTACAATGTCGTCCGGTTTAGATTTTAAATAAAATCTTTTTAAAGCCGGAGCTGCATTGGATTCTTCACTGGCAGCAAAGCGTGAACCCATTTGTACACCACTTGCGCCCATCTTTATAAGATCAACAATGTCTTGACCGGAAAGCACTCCGCCTGCTGCAACAACAGGAATATCCACAGCTTTTGCGATATCAGGAATTAATTCACGTATAGATGTACTAGTTCCTAAATGTCCGCCAGCTTCTTTTCCTTCAACCACAATAGCAGCAGCGCCAAGACGTTGGGATATTTTCGCTAATTTAACAGATGAAACAATCGGTACGATTGGTGTACCAGATTCTTGTCCAAGACCAAACATATCGCGGGAAAATCCTGCACCAGCTACTACAAGGTCAATACCTTCTTCGATAGCAGTTTTTACAATTTCACTAAAACCTCTAGCTGCAACCATGATGTTAATACCAATAATTCCAGACGTTAAAGATCGCGCCAAGCGAATTTCATACCTTAATTCATCAGTAGGCATACCAGATGCAGCAATCAAACCAATGCCGCCTTCATTAGCAACAGCAGCTGCAATTCTTGCCGTTGATAATCTAACAGCCATGCCCCCCTGAATAATAGGTACTTTTGCAATTTTATTGCCAATTTTTAATTCAGGAAGTTTCAAAAATAACTCCTCCAATCCGCTTTTCTTCTATTATCTTTAGAAAGTCCCGTGGAGTAACCACGGGACTTTTCTAAGGAAACGCTAAAATTATTTATTTTGGTCTATATAGGATACAACGTCCTGAACTGTTTTAATTTTTTCAGCAGCTTCGTCAGGAATTTCAATACCGAATTCTTCTTCGAAAGCCATGATTAATTCAACAATGTCAAGAGAATCTGCACCTAAATCGTCGATGAAAGTAGAATCGATATTAACTTCATCAGCTTCAACGCCTAACTGATCAACAACGATATCTCTTACTTTATCAAAAGTAGCCATTCCTCGTCACCTCCTCCTCAGAATAACCTTTTATTTATTTATTTATTCATTATTACATTACCATACCGCCATCTACATTGACAACCTGTCCTGTAATATATGAAGCCTTATCAGATGCCAAAAATACTACTGCATTTGCAATATCTTCTGGCTGACCCATTTTGCCAAGTGGAATAGAGCCCACTACTTGAGCCTGTGCTTTTTCTGGCATAGCTGCTGTCATATCAGTAGCAATAAAACCAGGAGCTACAGCGTTAACGGTAATACCACGACTAGCCATTTCACGAGCTAAAGATTTTGTAAAACCAATTACACCAGCTTTAGCTGCAGAATAATTTGTCTGACCTATATTTCCCATTATACCAGAAACAGAAGTCATATTGATAATTTTTCCAGAACGTTTTTTCATCATATATTTTGCCGCTACTTTTGTACAGTTAAAAATACCTGTTAAATTTGTATTAATAACAGCATTCCAATCCTGAGATTTCATACGAATGAATAAACCATCACGAGTTATACCCGCATTATTTACTAAAATATCAATCTGTCCAAATTCAGCTATTACTTTTTCTACCATTTCACTAGCAGCCTGTTCATCACTAACGTCAGCTTGAACAATCATAGCTTTGCCGCCCATATCAGTAATTATATTCTTTACTTCTTCAGCAGCAGCCACATTTCCTGCATAATTGATAGCTACAGTAGCACCTTCTTTTGCAAGTTCAATAGCAACTGCACGACCAATTCCACGAGATGCTCCTGTTACTAACGCAACCTTACCATCTAAAAGCATATTATCGAACCTCCTTGAAATAGTCAAGAGTTTTTTCAAGAGATTCTATATTTTCTACGTTTAAAGATTTCAATTTACGGTCAATACGTTTATTAAATCCACATAAAACTTTACCTGGACCTACTTCAACATAAGTATCAGCACCAAAATCTTTCATTGTTGCGATACAATCTTCCCATTTTACAGGGCTTGCAGCTTGTTTTACAAGACTTACTTTGATATCTTCTGCTTTTGTTAAAGCTTCAGCTGTAACATTTGTTACTACTGGAATAGTAGCATCAGATACAACAACTTTATCAAGTTCTACAGCAAGTTTTTCAGCTGCAGGTTCCATTAATTTACTATGGAATGGTGCACTAACTGGTAAAATAACACATTTTTTTGCACCAGCTTTTGTCATTTCTTCACTAGCTTTTTCTACACCTTTAGCAGTACCTGCAATTACAATCTGACCTGGGCAGTTGAAGTTTACAGCCTGTACTAAAGCAGTGCTTGCACTTACTTCTTCACAGATTTCTACAATTTTATCACGATCAAGACCAATTACAGCTGCCATTCCGCCTTCACCAACAGGAACAGCTTCTTGCATATACATACCACGTTTATGAACGAGATATACTGCATCTGCAAATTTTAAAGAGCCTGCTGCTACAAGTGCAGAGTATTCACCTAAACTATGACCGCCTACGATTTCTGGAGCAATTCCGTTTTCTTTTAATAATTCGTTACAAATAACGCTCATAGTCAAAATAGCAGGTTGAGTATTTGCTGTAAGTTTTAAATCTTCTGCTGGTCCGTTAAAGCACATGTCCATGATGGAGTAACCAAGTGCTTCATCAGCTTCTTTAAATAACTTTTTCGCAATATCATATTTGTCATAAAAATCTTTACCCATTCCCACTACTTGAGAACCTTGTCCTGGAAATAAAAATGCGAGTTTACTCATTTAGTAATCACCCTTTCGCCATTATTTTTATAAATTTATTATTTATTTGCAAATGTTTTGTGTGCTTTCCATCACTTTAGCAAGATTATTTACGATATCATCTATAATTTCTTGAACAGGTTTTATTTCGTTTAACATACCTGCAATCTGTCCAATCATTACAGAACCCATTTCTACATCGCCTTTTCTTGCTGCAAGATTTAATCCACCTGCACCTAATTTTTCAATTTCTTCAACTGGTGCATTTGCTTTTTCTAATTCATCAAATTTACGAGTTAATTTATTAGCTATAACGCGTACAGGGTGCCCTGTAGAACGACCTGTTACAACAGTAGAACGGTCTTTTGCACGTAAAACTAATTTTTTATAATTTTCGTGAGCGATACATTCACTAGAAACTACAAATCTTGAACCCATTTGTACGCCCTGAGCACCAAGAGCAAATGCTGCCATCATGCCACGAGCGTCAGCTATACCACCAGCTGCAATAACTGGGATATCTACTGCATCCACAACTTGAGGTACGAGTGTCATTGTAGTGATTTCTCCTACATGTCCGCCACTTTCTGTTCCTTCGGCAATAAGTGCATCAACACCAGTACGAGCTAAACGTTTTGCAAGTGCGACTGATGCAACAACTGGTATTACTTTAGTACCAATTTCTTTAAATGCAGGTATATATTCACCAGGATTTCCTGCCCCTGTTGTTACAACTGGTACACGTTCATCAAGCACTACTTGAATAACTTCTTTAA
Organism: Megamonas sp. Calf98-2; assembly: GCF_900110235.1. Classification (NCBI taxonomy): domain Bacteria; kingdom Bacillati; phylum Bacillota; class Negativicutes; order Selenomonadales; family Selenomonadaceae; genus Megamonas; species Megamonas sp. Calf98-2. Next base: position 37,035 of record NZ_FOCY01000009.1, read on the forward strand.
CAAATGGAGACATAAGCATAATATTTACACCAAATGGTTTGTCTGTCCATTGTTTTACTTTTTGAATTTCAGCTCTTAAAAGATCAGGAGGCATATGTCCAGCACCAATTATTCCAAGACCACCAGCATTAGATACTGCAGCTGCTAATTCAGCTGTACCAAGCCAAGCCATACCACCTTGAAAAATTGGATATTTAATATTTAATAATTTACAGATAGGATTATTTTCGAACATTGTTTAGTCCTCCTTAGCCCATTTCATAATGCAAGATGCCCATGTAAGACCTGCACCAAAACCAGAAAGAGCTATGATTTCGCCTTTTTTCAATTTTCCAGATTGATAAGCTTCAGCCATTGCAATTGGAATAGATGCCGCTGATGCATTACCATATTTTTCTATATTTACAAATACTTTATCCATTGGTAAATGCAAACGTTTTGCTGCAGATTCAATAATACGAATATTTGCCTGATGCGGAATTAAATAATCAATATCTTCTTTTTGCAATCCAGCACGTTCTAAAGATTTCATTACTGTAGAACCCATAGCTTTTACAGCAAAGCGGAATGTTTCTTTTCCGTTCATATGCAAGCAATGCATATGATTATCTATAGATTCTTGGTCTGCTGGATGTTTACTTCCCCCACCTGGAATTTCAATAGTGGTAGCTCCACTTCCATCAGCACCTAAATCAAAAGATAACATACCATAGCCTTGTTCAACTTCACCATATACAGCAGCACCTGCTCCATCGGCAAAGATGATACAAGTATTTCTGTCGTGCCAATTTACAAATTTAGATAATGTTTCAGCACCTACAACTAATACTTTTTTGTAAACGCCAGTTTCAATAAACTGTGTTGCAATTGCAGACCCATAAACAAAACCAGAACATGCCGCAGATAAATCAAAAGCTGCTGCATTTTTAGCTCCCAATTTTTCTTGCAAAATACATGCTGTTGATGGGGTATTACAATCGGCAGAAATTGTCGCTACTATTATCATATCTAATTCTTCAGCAGATACTTTCGCATCTTCTAAAGCTTTAATAGCAGCTTTATACGCTAATTCTGATGTTGGCTCATCTTTTGCAGAAATACGTCTTTCTTTGATACCTGTACGTTCTGTTATCCATTCGTCATTAGTATCTACTAATTTTTCAATATCTGCATTAGTGAGGATTTTTTCTGGAACATGATATCCTATTCCAATAATGCCTACACTATTTAACTTCAGTGTCATGGCTCCAAATCTCCTCCTTGTCTATATTGTCTCGAATTTGAGTTATTACATCTTTTTGTACAAATTCACTGGCCTGTCTAATAGCGCTACAAATAGCTTTTGCATTAGAACTACCATGAGATATTATACAACAACCATTTACTCCTAGTAAAGGAGCTCCACCATATTCAGAAACATCTATATCTTTTCCTAATTTTTTTAAGGCAGGCATTAACATTAATGCTCCTAATTTAGCTAATATACCACCCTTATTTATGGCTTCTTTAGCTAAACTAACTAAAGTTTTTGCTAAACCTTCAGCAAATTTTAAAACAACATTTCCTACAAATCCATCGCAAACTACCACGTCAAATTGACCTGTTGGTACATCTCGACCTTCAGCATTTCCTTTGAAATTAATAGTTTTCATGCTTTTTAACATAGGATATGTCGCTTGAGCCTGTTCATTGCCTTTAGTTGCTTCTTCACCAATATTTAATAAACCTACAGCTGGATTTTCTAATCCTAGCATACATTTGGCATAGATTGACCCCATCAATGCACTTTGGCAAAGATGCTTTGGTTTACAATCTACATTTGCACCTGAATCTAACAATAAAGTAACGCTACCTTTTCCTGTAGGTATAGGTGTAGCAATTGAAGGTCTATCAATTCCCTTTATTCTGCCTAAAATAAATAACGCTGATGCTGCTGCTGCACCTGTATTGCCTGCAGATAATACAGCATCACATTTGCCTTCTTTTACTAAACGAGTAGCTACAACGATAGAAGAATCTTTTTTTCTACGCACTGCTACTCCAGGGTGTTCACCCATGCCCACTACATCACTAGCATGATGAATGGAGATGGTACTTTTTCTCCATTCTGGATAATTTTTATCTAACTCTTTTTGAATTTGAGTTTGATCACCGACTAGTACAATTTCACAATCATAGCGTTTAGCTGCAAGTATTGCACCTGCTACAATTTCTTTAGGTGCAAAATCTCCGCCCATAGCATCTACTGCAATTTTCATACCTCGGATCCTCCATTATCTTCTAATGAAACAAGAATAAATTTTGCTCTAAAAACTTCTTCTGTAACATTTTTAATTTTCACCCAAACAAAGAATTTATTTCCTCGTTTGTGTTTTAACTCTGCTTTAGCGATTAATTTATCGCCAACACGAACTGGAGCTTTATATTTTATATTAGCAACACCTGTTACCGCCATGGGAGCATCAATCAATGCTAATGCTAATGAATTTGCCTGTGCAAACATATATGCACCTTTTGCTATTTTAGTTTTTTCAAAAACCATATCTTCAGTGATATTCATTAGCGAAATGCCTGATTTTCCCAATTCTAATTCTAATAGTTCCCCAGAAACTTCACTACTACTAATAGATTTAACTTTTTTCTGCGTAGCTTCAGCTAATTGTTTTACTCGCTCTCTAAGCTCTGGTATACCTAGCTCTAAACGGTCTAACCTAATAGTCTGTATACTAACATTCAAAAGTTTTGCCAATTCCTCATCCGTAAAGAAGGGTTTGGATTTCACATAATCTATTAATAGACTTTGTCTTATTCGCTTTTTTTCACGTGTCATCCTTCACACCAACTTTTAGTACCAGATAATATAATCAGTTACAATTGGTTATTATACAAACTTTTTTTCTAATTGGCAAGTATAATTTCCCTTAACTAATTGACTATACAAGATAAAATCCAACTCAAAAATACATTTATTTTTACTATAAAATAAAATATGCTCCCTTTATAGATAGAGAAATTTAATATCACTATATCTATAAAGGGAGCATACTAATTCGCTCCAGAAAATTATTCTGCAGAAGCGATAACTTCTTTACCATCATAATAACCACATTCAGTGCAAACATGATGAGGCATTTTTGGTTCATGACACTGAGGGCATGCAACATAACCAGGAGCTTCTAATTTCCAGTTAGCACGACGTCTGTCACGACGAGCTTTTGACATTTTACGCTTAGGTACTGCCATTTACTACACACCTCCTTAAATAACTAAAGGTTCTTCAAGCTAAATTGCTTTTACCTATTTTTTCAATAAATCCTGCAAAGCTGCAAGTCTTGGGTCAATACTTTCCCTATTGCAACCGCATTCGGTTTTATTCAAATTAGCACCGCATACACTACATAATCCTTTGCAATATTTGGAACATAAATGTTTTGTCGGCTGAGCAGAAATTATAATATCACGCACTAAATCGCCGATATTAATAATATCGCCGTCAAAATGATTTATCTCTTTAATTTTTGCAAATTCTTCATCTCTTGTATATTCTTCCGCAAAAGAATATTCACTTTTTGTCTGGAAATATTCTAAACATCTATCACAAATCTCTGAAATAGTGCAAAAAATCTTTCCCTCTAAGCGAAAACAAGTACCAGTATTAGTTGCGGTTCCTTTGACCATGATGGGACCTTCTAATTTACAATCATCTAAAAGTGGCCCAATGTCTTCGGGTTTTGCATCAAAACTAAAAGCCTTTTCATGACCAATTTGTTCAGCTATTTCCGATACATTTATTTTCATCATTGCAATCAACCTCAATTCATTATAGCCGTAGCTATATATTTTGTCAAACAATCCAAGTAAAATTTTTAGGAAAAATTTTACTTCTATGCTAAAATATTTTTTATCGCTAAAAAAATTATAAAATAAAAATCAAAGAAAGTGAATTAAAAATGTCAATAACTGGAATTATTAGTGAATATAATCCATTTCATAATGGTCATAAACATCTCATTCAAAAACATAAAGAAAATTTTCCTGACAGCTATTTCATCGCTGTTATGAGTGGTAATTTCACGCAACGTGGAGAAATTGCTCTAGTTGATAAATGGCAAAGAGCTAAACTTGCTGTAGCTAATGGCATTGATTTAGTCATTGAACTTCCTTTTGTATTTGCGGTTCGTAGCGCCCAATATTTTGCCAAAGGTGGCATTGACTTACTGCATAAATTACACTGTGTAGATACTATTTGTTTTGGTAGCGAATACACTAATGAAAAAGAGTTAACATTTATTGCCCAAACTTCTCAAAGTGAAAAATTTCAACAAATGTTAAAAAATAAACTTGCTGATGGTCAATCATATGCTGCTGTAACTAGTGAAGTTTTAAGTAATCTCACCAATATTTCTGAAGATATTTTAAAAGCACCTAATACTATTTTAGGCATTGAATATCTAAAAGCTAATTTAAATTTAGAAAAGCCTTTAACCGTAAATATTATTCAACGCATGAAAGCAGAACATAATGACTTGAATTATCAAGAAAATTTTGCTAGTGGTACAGCCATTCGCCATTCTTTATATACAAATAATAGCAACTTTTCCAAGCTTAAACAAGTTGTACCAGATGAAACTTATTTTCTTTTGCAAGAAATTCATCAAACAAAAGATTTACCTCATTTAGATTATCTGTTTAGTAATTTAATCAGTAAATTACGACTAGCTAAACTTGATGAATTAACAAAAATTTATGGTATTCGCGAAGGATTAGAATATAAATTGTTAAAAACTGCCAATGAAGCTATCAATTTACAAGATTTCTTTCAAAAATTAAAATCAAAAAGATATCCTTTGACAAATTTACAACGTTTAACATTATATTTACTACTAAATATAACTAAAGACCTTATACAAAGATTTGATGATACAGGCGCTTTATATGCCCGTGTTTTAGCTTTTAATGATAAGGGTACAGAATTACTTAAACAAATAAAAAAAAATGCTTCTATTCCTATTATAACTAAAACAACATCATATTTAGACAGCAAAAAACGTTGCCAACAAAAATTGACAACGTTTGAAGAAATGTTAGCTATAGATACTTACGCTACTGAATTATATAATTTATGCTTTAATCCGTTTAAACCATATGGAAAAGATTTCACTACATCTCCATATTATTTTAAAACGAATAATGAAAATTAATTATTCGACTAAAAATTAAAAGTGTAAACTTTGTTGCTTCATATGAATATTCATCAATAAGCCTAAACATGTTACATTCGTCAACAATGAACTTACACCATAACTCATAAGAGGAAGTGGTATACCTGTTACTGGCATAACCCCCATTGTCATACCTACATTTACTAATAAATGGAAAGCTAACATAGAGGTAATTCCTGAAGCTAATAACATACCAAAAGCGTCTTTACATTCTCGCGCTATTTTAACACCACGCCACAATACGATTAAATACAGACATAATAAAAATGCTGCACCAATAAAACCAAATTCTTCACCAACAACGGCGAAAATAAAGTCCGTATGATTTTCTGGTAAGAAGTTTAATTGACTTTGTGTACCACCAAAAAGACCTTTACCAAAAAGCATTCCCGAACCAATGGCTATTTTCGATTGTATAATATGATATCCTGAGCCTAGTGGGTCAACATTTGGGTCAATAAATACCATGATACGCATTTTTTGATAATCATGTAAAAATTGCCATATTATCGGCAACATCGCCAAAAATGCACCAAATACAATACCTAATATTTTTAAACTAATACCTGCGACGAAAATCATACCCAAGAAAATAGCTAAAAATACTAAACCTGTACCCAAATCCGGCTGTTTTGCTACTAATAAGAACGGCACTAAAACAAATAAAGCAACTGGTATTACTTCTCTCCATTTGCTTAGATGTCCAATTCGACTTTCTAATAATGTCGCCAAAGCGATAATCATAATTACTTTAGAAAACTCTGATGGCTGTATACTGATAGGCCCTATCTGTATCCAACGCTGTGCCCCCAATGCTGCATGACCGAAAAACATAACAGCAAGTAACATGATTAAATTGAAAATATATATCTTATTACCCCAATTTTTCAAAGCTCGATAATCGAAAAAATTCGTTATCATAAAAGCCCAAATCAATCCACCAACTGCAAACATGCCCTGTCTTTGTAAATACCAATATCTATCATCGCTAGGTGTATTTACATGAGTTGCACTAGCTATTGTAATAAGACCTACTATTAAAATTCCAATGACTGCTAAAGTCAAAGGCAAATCTAACCGACGCAGTGTTCGATGCTCTCTAATATTGAACATAATTACCTACCATTTCTTCTTTTCTTCTAAAAATACTAATTACCTATACAAAATAAGTGAGGATACAACTGATTTCATTTGTATCCTCACTTATTATAGCAATTCTTATCATAATGTCAAAGTCATTATCACTTCATCTGTATCTATATCGATAATTTTAATAGTTTTATCCTCTAATACAGCTACAGTTGCTCTATTATCTTCACGTTTACTAAGTGATGGAGAACCCGGATTTAAAAATACTGTATTTCCTCTTTTTTCTAAAACATTAATATGCACATGACCAGAAATGAAAATATCTGCTTTTAAAGCTTTAGCCATTTTATCTTTTGCTTCATCTGTTTCTACATAATGACCATGAGTAGTAACTATTTTTAAACCTTCTGCTACTACATAAGTATATGGTGCTTGAATTGGCATATCTAATACTAAAGTATCAACTTCACTATCACAATTACCACGGCAGATAACCACAGGCATACTACAAGCATTTAATTTTTCTGCAAGTTTAGCAGGATTATAATCGGAAAGCATAGGATTTCTTGGTCCATGATATAAAACATCTCCTGCATGAATAATCATATCTGCATCTTTAAAATATTTATCAAAAGCAAGTGAAAATCTTTCATGACAACCATGTGTATCGCTAATAATTCCAATTTTCATATCAAAGCACCTCTTTATCTTTATAATAAAATTATTCTAGCATTTTTCTAAAAAAAAATACATACTTACACTTATCATTATAAAAATATCTTTCTAACAAAAAAGATTTCTTGAAAATTCAAGAAATCTTTTCCTCTTTTATTAGAGATTATTCATAGTTTTATTTTCGCCACAAAGAGCTTCAAAGTCTTTTACAAATACATCAACTGCACATCTTGCAGCATCAACTTTAATGAGATTTTCAATTACATCTGGAGCAATTGTGCTTGCACCTACACCATATTTAGCAAGCTCTAATACTTGTTGGGAATTTTTAAAACTTGCAGCTAAAATTTCAGTTTCAAGACTTGCATTTTTCAACATATCATGAATATCTTTTGCCACTTGAATACCATTTGCACCTAAATTATCAATACGATTTACATATGGTGCTACATATTTTGCCCCTGCTTTACCTGCTAAAAAGCCTTGCATTTGATTGTAAATTGCAGTACCTGTGATATTTACGCCTTCTTTAGCTAAAGCTTTGATTGCTTTTAATCCTTCTGGAATTACAGGAATTTTGATAAAAGTATTTTCACCTAATACTTCACGCATTTTATAAGCTTCTTTGATCATACCTTGCGCATCTTTAGAGATAACCTGTGCATGAAGCTCAGCTTCGCTACCGATAAAAGCTCTAATTTCACTTAAAACATCAAAAGGATTTCTACCCGCTTTTTTCAAAATTGAAGGATTTGTAGTAACACCATCTACAGGATAATATTCATACATTTTTTTAATGGCATTAATATCAGCATGGTCAACTAAAATTTTCATTATTATCGCTCCTATTCAATAATTAAATTTTTTATTCCATTTTGTTTAGCAATATCATAAAAAAATTGCAATTGTGTATTGCTATACAATTTAGGATTTTCTGTAAAATAATATTTTTTATCTAAATAACTATATTTAGCTTTTGCTAATGGATTATAATTTAACAATTCATACTTTACTTTATCATAACAACTACTAATAAATCTACTGATTTGCTCAACATTTTCTTTTGTAGCCGTCAATGTTGGAATAAGCGGTGTTCTTACAATCACACAATCTTTTTTATCAGTTTGCAATAAAAACTTTAAATTATCTTTTATTACTTGATTATCTACATTCGTACATTTTTTATGCCAATCGTTATCAAAAATCTTTAAATCAGTATAAAACTCATCAACATATGGCAATATTTTGGCTAAAACTTCTCGTTTGACAAATAATGAAGTTTCTATCGCTGTATGCAAATTCTTTTGCTTACATGCTTTCAATATAGCTAAGGCAAATTCATGTTGGAATAATGGCTCTCCTCCAGAAAGCGTAACGCCTCCACCATATTTAAAAAAAGCTTCATCTTTCGTTATTTCTTGCATAATTTCTGTTAAATTATAGTATTTACTATCAAATTGCAAGGCTCTTGTTGGACATTCTTCTACTACCTGTAACCAATTACTATCTTGCTGACGATTTAAATTCATCTTATCATCTACAAATTTTATCGCACTATTTTGGGCAATATGCTCACAAGTCTTACACTTTATACATTTATTTTCTAAATATAATATCTGCTGTTTATAATCCAATCCTTCTGGATTTTGACACCATTTACAACGAAGGGGGCAGCCCTTCAAAAATACAGTTGTACGAATTCCTGCCCCATCATGCACAGCAAAACGCTTAATATCAAAAACTAAGCCTTGATCTTCAGACATTATCATATGTTGTTCTGGCGATGATTTCATTTTGTAACTCCCCTGCAAGCTCTGTAAAATACGCTGTATAACCTGCCACTCTAACAGTGAGTGAACTATATTGTTCTGGATTTTTTTGAGCTTTTAGTAAATCTTCTCTACGCACTACATTAAATTGAATATGTGGTATTTCTAAATCAACAAAAGTTCTTAAAAAATTAGCAAATTTATCTATGCCGGTCTGTGTTTGGAAAAATTCTGGCAAAAATTTCATATTCAACAATCCGCCATTTGTCGTCAAATTATTATCTAAACGAGAAACAGATTTCAATACTGCTGTTGGACCATTTAAATCTCTACCATATACAGCAGACATACCGCCATCTGCTAATGGAGTTTGCGATAAACGACCATCTGCACTAGCTCCTAAATTTTCACCCATAGGTACATGAGCACTAACTGTATACATGCCCATATGATAAGCTCCACCTCGATAATTTGTAAATTCTCTGAGTTTTGCTCTAAATTTTCTAGCCCATTTAACGCCCAATTCATCCACCCAAGCAATATCATTGCCGTATTTAGGTACATGATTTAATAATTTTTGACGAAGAATTTCTTGATTAGCAAAATTATTTTTCAAAGCTTCTTCTAAAACTTTTGCTGATACTTTTTGCTCATCAAATACTAATTGTTTTATCACAGCTAAACTATCCGCTAAATTAGCCACTTGAATAAATTGTATTCCCGATAAATTATATTTTGCTCCGCCTTTTGTTACATCAATGCCTTTTTCCATGCAATCATCAATTACACTAGATAAAAATGCTGTTGGCAATATTGCAATATGACCTTTTTCCACAGCTTCACAACAAGGAATCATCTTTTCTACAAAATAATTCATTGTTTGCTCTAAAGCTATTTCTAAATCTGCAAAAGTTTTATAAGTACTAAGTGAGCCAAAATCAGATGCCATCTGTTTATCCGTCAACAGACATCTACCATGATTTAAAGTTAACTCTAAAACTTTGTTCATATTAAACATAGCCGCATCACTCCAGCCAAGATTATTACCTTGTGTTGTAAGTTCTACACAGCCAACAATAGCATAATTCATAGCATCTTGATGAGTTACGCCTAAATTTTCCATTTCTTTAATGATAGCTTTATCATTGAAAAATTGTGGCATTCCACTGCCTTTAGCTACTACGCGAATAGCATGTTTTAATAATTTATCATTAGTTTTTTCATGAAGTCTTACCGATAAATTAGGTTGTGACAAACCTAAATCTTCTTGTGCTGATAAAAATAATTCTGATAGATCATTGCTAAAATCATTACCTTGTTCATCTACACCGCCAATAGCTATATTAAAGCCAATAGGAAAACCTGCAAAGTATTTTGCACTATGCTGATTGCGTAAATAAACAATTTCATTGAATTTTAACCATAAACATTCAATAATTTCCAAAGCTTCATCTTTAGTTAAAATATTATTTTCTATATCTTTTATATAATATGGATATAAAATTTTATCCAATCTACCTGGAGAAAAACTAGATGCATTACTTTCCATATGCAAAATCACGAATAAAAACCATGTAGCCTGCACAGCTTCATGAAATGTTTGCGGTGGTCTTTGGCTGATATTTTTACAAATATCGGCTACTTTTATTAAGCTAGCTCTATTTTTTTCATCATCTTTAGCAGTAGCAATCAATAAATCATGATAACGAAGCATAAAATTTTGTACAGCTTTCATCACAATAATTATTGCCTGATAAAAATTTTTCTTATCCTCATCTGCATTCTTATAATGATTTTGAGCATCTTCTAGTAGACCGCTAACACCTTTTTGTAGCCATTTTTCTACATTTGGACAAATATGTCCTTGTGCATGGTCTGTTTGATTTATTTTTACTACTTTATTTATCGCACTTATTTCTTTACCAAAATTTTGTTTTATTACATCTTCTAGACTTTTGCCCTTCCAGTAAGGTACTATCTGTTCACGAAAAATTTTTATATCTTCATCTCTTACTAAAAATTTATCTTGTTTTCGTGTTGAAATAGTTTCAAATTCTCTATCTACCCAAGAAATACCGCTTTCAGGGAAAACAACACCATAGCGCACACCTTTAGTGCGATTTCCCACTATCAATTCTTCATTTTCTATACCGATTTCTAATTCTCGTAAAGCATTTGCTAATGCATAAGCTCGTTTTAAAATTATAGGTTCATTTTCATGTTGTTTATATGTTTTTGTAATAATTAATGCTTGTTCTATACTGACATATCTAGGTTGGGACAACATTTTTTCTTTTAAAATTTGTATGCGATTTTTTGTCATAAATACACTCTCCTCAACTATAAACAACTGTCAGAAAATTCCATTCATTAATTTTATTATATAAAATTTCTTATTATTGTCAACAAATTTATATTATTTTTTATTATTATTTATTATTTTATCTGTTGATAATTTCTATATTATATTTTAATAACTCTTTTTCTTCCGTTTCTGTCAAATTCTCATCAGTAATTATTCCTTGAAAATCTTCTATATTAGCATATTTATAGCTTCCCGATTGTTTTAATTTTTCACTTTCTGCCATCATATAACTTTTTCTGCTAATATTTAACACTTTATTTTTCGTAATACCATCATTTGCCATATAAGTAGTTACTGCATTATCGTGAATATCCACACTGACAACACCCATAAAAGCTAAATCAAAACGGAAATTTTTCAACATCTCTATTGTTAAACTACCCACAAAACCATCTTTGCCAAAATCAAATTCCCCACCGATAAAAATCACTCTTATATTTGATTTTGCCAATATATTCACTATCTCCAACATATTCGTTACAATGATAGCTTTCAAATCACTTTTAGCAATGAGATAAGCCAGCTCAATATTTATCGTAGATATATCTAAAAATACAACATAATCATCTTTTATCAAGGATAATGCTTTTTGTGCTATCTTTTGCTTAGCTACTAAATTAATGGATTTTCTTTGTATAGCAAACTCACGATGTACATTTTCCTTTACTAATACAGCCCCACCATATGTTTTTTTTAATTTGCCTTGCTGAGCTAATAATGCTAAATCCTTACGAATTAAATCTTCACTGACTTTGAATTTTGCACTTAATTCTTTTACTTTCACGCGACCATTTTCTTTTAATTCTTGTATAATCAAAGCATGTCTTTCTTCTACAAACATTTTTATCACCTTCAAAACTAAATTATTCTCCTTATTATTTTACTGCATAGCCTAAAAATCCAAAATAAAAAGATGAGATATCTAATTAAAATATCTCATCTTTTTTGTCTTTTATATTTAATTTTAAAGTTTATCTACAAGCTAACACATCATTATAAAAAGCGTCCATTTCTTCTTTTCTATTGAAATTAGCTATATACATTTGATTGCCCATTGCTCCAGAAAGAGCATCAGCTACTCGTCCTGACATCTTCATATTAGCACCGTATTTATGCATTACATTTCCATCACTCATCACGAAGTTTTTACCATCACGACGACCAGCAAATGCACAAAAAGCAGTCTGACCAATTCCTCTTAAGGAACTATCATATGCTATCATATCTGCCCATATTTTATATACATCGGTACTTTGAGAAAAATTCATCATGTCTGGGCTAATACCGCCACTTGGCCTCATATTTACTTCAAGCCCAATGAGCTCATCTTTTCTACCTAAACCTTCATGGTCTTTCAATAAACGGAAAAATTCAAAATGCACAAAACGACTTTTTACATCAAAGCTTTTTACTGTAGCTCTGCCCATAGCACGTGTATCATCAGCTAAATTATTTAAAATATAAAAAATACTATTATCTGCATTATTTACCACGTCCATAATAGACATTGGCGTTACATTACCAATCTCAAAAATTGGCTCTCCATGAGAATTGATAATCGCATCATAAGAATTTATCTCTGCATATATGTATTCTTCCATAATATATTCTATGTGCGAAAATTTTGTTGCAAAGAAATATGCCACTTCATCTTGATTATTAAGTTTATATGTGAAGCTAGCACCCACACCGTTATTAGGTTTTACAATTACAGGATAACCAACTTCTTGAATGAACGCCATACAGTTTTCCCAGCTATCTACAATATGATAGCGAGCTGTAGGTATGCCAACTCGAGCATAAAACTCTTTCATTCTTGATTTATATTTTACCTTTGGCATATCTTCATTATGAAAACCAGTTTTAATATTAAAATCTGTACGCAATCTAGCATCACGTTCTAACCAATATTCATTATTAGACTCTAACCAATCAATCTCACCATATTTATTTCTAAAGAAATCTACAGCTCTACAAACTTCATCATAATTTTCAAGACTGCCAACTTTATAATATTCATTTAAACTATCTTTTAATTCTGGGCATAAATAATCATAAGGAGCATCACCAATACCTAAGACATTTAAGCCATTGTTTTTTAATTCTCTGCAAAAATGCCAATAATTCTCAGGAAAATTGGGAGATATAAATATAAAATTCTTCATAATATTATCCTTTCTTTCATCTCTCTTCGTCTTAATCTAGCAAATATGGTACAAAATAAGCTACTTGTTTATACCACCAATCCCAATCATGACTGCAATCATAGCCCCAATAATCTACCCAAGTATTAATATTTTTTTCTCTCAAAATATCATCAAGTTGACCTGTTGAAGAAGGTATTTCCCAAGCTCCTTTACCTACGCAAATCACAGATTTTTTTAGATTATATAAATGAATATATGGGTGGTCATATGGCATATTTTTTAAATAATCCACAGGAGAATTATTATAAACAATATCGTCCATATAGCCATCAAATCCATAGCTTGCAGTGTAAATACCACTTAATGCCAATAATCGATCAAATAAATCTGGTCGACGATAAAATAAATTTGTTGCATGTGTAGCACCTAAGCTACAGCCAAAGACCATTATTCCAGGATAACCAGTCCAACCATTGCGCAAATTCACCATATCTCGCATAAAAGGAACCATTTCATCTGTAATATATCTCATCCATTGTTCATGACGTTCTGCTCTCCATCTTGGGTTAGCGCCTTTATTTGACCATGTTTCTTTATCCATTGTATCTATGGAAAAAACCATCACTTGACCGCTTTCTATCCATGGAGCCCAAGTATCTGTCATTTTAAAATTCTCAAAATCAAAAAAACGCCCATCTTGACAAGGAATATATAAAACTGGTCTACCTGCATGACCATATACTTTAAATTCCATATCTCTATTTAAATTATAGCTATATCTTTTAAAATACTGTACTTCCATAAACTATCACTACATATAGTAGCTAAAATTCACCTCTTATTATTTTTTATTTTTCATATAATAAAGTTTCAACAAAGAAAGGAATTTGTTTTTCCCAACTTGCTTCACTATGCGTACCATTTGGCACAATGCGAGCATTCAATCTGATATTTTTTTTCATCAACATTGAAGATATCATAGCAAATTTTTGTATCATATGTTTGTATCGTGGAAGTTCCTCTGTACCATAATCCATATAAACTACAGTGTCTGGATTAATATTAGCGTTTTTTATCATTTTGGCTAATTTTTGTGGACCTGTCCATATAGATGGTGATAAAGCTGCCGCTCTAGAGAATATATGATTGTATTCAAGTATTGCATATAAACTCATTAATCCTCCCATGGAGCTTCCTGCGATAAATGTATTATTTCTATCAGAGAGTGTGCGGAAAGTATTATCAATTGTTGGTTTTAATTCATTGACAAACCACTCCATAGTAATTTTTCCTAAGCTCTTGATATTTCCAAATGTTTTATCTTTAAATGGATATGGTGTATATTCTTTTAATCTACCATTATCTGGATTTTGATTACAAGCTGGGGCCACTACTATCATTTGTGTATTTGTATATTCAAGATATTCTTTTAATCCCCATGATTTTCCATAAGTGGCATCACTGTCAAAAAATACATTTTGTCCATCAAACATATATAATACAGGATAATATTCGTCTGGTTTTTCATTATAAGAATTTGGAAGATATATATATATTTTCCTATTTTCTTGGCCTGTTAATTCTGATATAGTTATATCCCATACATCAATCACAATTATCACCATTACTGAAAACTTATAAATTACTTTATAAGGTTACACCTTTTCAATAAATCCTTTCTTTTTTGCTTAAGTATTTACTTAATACTCAACGTGGTAACTTACGTTTTAAAATAATAAAATTTATTTAGAGATTATAAAACTCATCATGTCTAATCTCAGGAGATTTTAAGGCTTCTAGAGAGATTTTTTATTAAATATACCATATTTCAAAACAAGCTTCAACATCAACCATAAAAACCCATGTAAACATGTAAACTAAAAACAAATTAAATAAAGAGGATATTTCTATATGTTTTATAAAAATATCCTCTTTATTATTTATCTATATTTATTTAAAATATTATTTTATTTTCTTTAATAAGCTTGCCATTTCCATAGCTGCCATAGCTGCATCGCTACCTTTATTACCTGCTTTTGTACCAGCACGTTCTACAGCTTGTTCGATATTTTCAGTAGTTACTACACCAAAAATAGTAGGTACACCTGTGCTCATTCCCACTTGAGCTACACCTTTAGATACTTCATTACATACATAATCATAATGAGTAGTTGACCCACGAATAACAGCACCTAAGCAGATAACAGCATCATATTTTCCTGTTTGTGCTAATTTTTTAGCTACTACAGGAATTTCAAATGCGCCTGGTACCCAAGCAACATCAATATCATCTTCATTTGTTTCATGACGACGAAGTGTATCAATTGCTCCAGATAATAATTTACTTGTAATGAACTCATTAAAACGAGCTACAACAATACCAATTTTTAAATCTTTACCATTTAAATATCCTTCTAATATATTAGCCATTAAAAAAACCTCTTTTCTTTATACTTAATGTTTGTATTAAAAGATTATTATTTAATATCTATTTATTATTTTAATAGATGTCCCATTTTTTCTTTTTTCACTTTTAAATAACCTGCATCATATTTATTAGCAGGAATTTGAAGTGGTACTCTTTCTACGATTTCTAAGCCAAAACCTTCAAGACCTGCTCTTTTAGCTGGATTATTAGTCAATAAACGTATGCTAGATAAACCTAAATCTTCTAAGATTTGAGCACCAATACCGTATTCACGTTCATCAGGAGCAAAACCTAATAAAACATTTGCTTCAATTGTGTCTTTACCTTGGTCTTGAAGTGCATACGCTCTGATTTTATTTGCAAGACCTATGCCACGACCTTCTTGACGAAGATATAATAATACACCTTCACCAGCTTCTTCAATTTTTTGCATTGCTAAATGAAGTTGATCGCCACAATCACAACGCATAGAACCTAATACATCACCTGTTAAACATTCAGAATGAACACGTACTAATACATTCTTTTTATTTCTTACATCGCCTTTAACAATAGCTAAATGACATTTTCCATCTAATTTGCTTTCATAAGCCATTACTCTAAAATGACCAAATTTGTTTGGAAAATCTGCTTCAGCCACTTTTTCTACCATTTTTTCTGTAGTTTTGCGATATTCTACTAATTGAGCTACAGTTATAAATACTAAATCATGTTTTTTGGCAAATTCAATTAAATCTGGAGTACGAGCCATATGACCGTCTTCCTTCATGATTTCACAGCAAAGCCCTGCTGGTTTTAAACCTGCTAATTTTGCTAAATCTACAGTAGCTTCTGTATGACCAATACGGCAAAGTACACCACCTTCTTTAGCACGAAGAGGGAACATATGACCTGGACGACGTAAATCTTCTGGTTTTACATTATCATCAATTAAAACTTCAACTGTTCTAGCTCTTTCAAAAGCAGAAATACCTGTAGTTGTATCCACAGCATCAACAGACACAGTGAAAGCTGTTTCATGATTATCTGTATTGTGGCTAACCATCTGATTTAAACCAGCTTTATCAATGAGTTCGCCAGACATTGGCACGCAGATTAAACCTTTAGCATGAGTAGCCATAAAATTGATGATTTCTGGAGTTGCTTTTTCGGCGGCTACGATTAAATCGCCTTCATTTTCACGGTCTTCATCATCTGTTACTAATACCATTTTACCTTGTTTAAATGCTTCAATAGCTTCTTCAACTGTATTGTATTTAAATTCCATATGTCTATACCTCATTTCTTAAAAACCATTTTCACGTAAAAAATCTAAACTCAATGATGATGATTTTGGTTTATCTTGTTTAAAACTCAATAATCTTTCTACATATTTACCCACGACATCATTTTCTACATTAATTATCGAACCTACTGATTTACTAAGTAGTGTTGTAACTTCAGATGTATGTGGTATTAACGATACTGTAAAATTATCTTCACTTAAATGTGCTACAGTAAGGCTTACCCCATCTAAAGCAACAGAACCTTCAGAAATGATATATTTTAAAATTCTATCATTAGCTGTTAAAGTAATACGTGTAGCATTATCATCTTTTTTCATTTCAATAATTTTAGCTGTGCCATCAATATGGCCACTTACAATATGACCACCTAATCTACTTGATAAAGTCAAAGCTCTTTCTAAATTAACTTTATCGCCAATTTTTAATAAACCCATATTCGTCTTACGCATGGACTCTGGCATAACATCTGCTATAAAATAATCACTTGCTAAAAAAGTAACTGTCAAACATACACCATTTACAGCAATACTATCACCTAATTGTGTATTTTCTAATACTTTCTTAGCTTTAATAGATAACTTTATAGAATGAGTGCCTTTTGCTATAGCCTTTACAACACCGATTTCTTCTACGATACCTGTAAACACTGTATCACACCTTATCTTTATCTACTCTACCTATGATTAAAATATCTTCTTTTAATTTTTCAATTTGGATATCTTTCAAAGATAGTGCCTCTTGCAAATTTAAAATACCTGTTCCTGCTACAGGAGTTTTCGCTTCTTTACCACCAACAATTTTTGGAGCAATAAAGAAATATACTTTATCTACTAATTTTTTTGCAACAAAACTTCCGCTTAAAGTAGCACCGCCTTCAACTAAAATGCTACAAATATTTTGTTGTCCTAAAATATCTAGTAATTTTTCTATATCTACTTTATCATTTTCATCTTTATCCACTACAATGACATCAACATCTTGAGCTTGTAGTTTTAAAATTTTATCTTTATCCGCTTTATCTGTAGTAGCAACAATGGTTTTTGCTGATTTATCTTGTACTACATTAGCATTTATATCAATCTTTAAACTGCTATCTACAACAATTCTAATTGGATTTTTTCCGCCATCTACTCTAGCAGTGAGCATAGGATTATCTTCTATCACAGTATTAATTCCTACCATGATACCATCATAAATATCACGTAATTTATAACCATACGCTCTTGATGTTTCATTTGTTATCCATTTTGATTGACCTGTTGCTGTAGCAATTTTTCCATCTAAAGTCATAGCAGCTTTTAAGACTATAAATGGTTTTTTATGCTCAATCCATTTAAAGAATACTTCATTTTGTTTACGCAGTTCATCTTGCAAAAATCCATATTCCACATGAATACCTGCATCTTCTAAAATCTTAAAGCCTTTACCTGCAACTTTAGGATTTACATCCAATAAACCGCCATATACATTTTTTACCTTTGCTTCTACTAAAGCTTTAGAACATGGTGGCGTTTTGCCATAATGAGCACATGGTTCTAATGTTACATATACATCAGCACCTTGAGCTAATTCTCCTGCTTGATTTAATGCATGAACTTCAGCATGTGGTGTACCTGATTTTCTATGCCAGCCACAACCCACAACTCGATTATCTTTGACAATCACAGCACCGACTAAGGGATTAGGAGAAGTTCTACCGATTGCATTTCCTGCTAACTGCATGGCAAGTCTCATATACTTTTCATCGTAACTCAAAAAATCACCATTCTTTCTGTTCATTCTTTGGTTATAAATTTTAAAGAATTAAACAAAAAAGACTGTTAAATGCATTGCAAATAACAGCCTAATCAGCTTTATATTATAAATTAATTATCTATACTAATTCACTTTTATAAACTAATTTATAACTTTCCATCTTTTCTCATCCAGACTATACTGTCGGCTTTGGAATTTCACCAAATCATGCAAATAATTGCTCGCGGGCTTTACCGCCGGTAGGGAATTGCACCCTGCCCCAAAGACTGCTTTATTTAGTTACAAGAACATCATAGCACTTTACTATGAATAAATCAATATTTATTCTTTATTATTTCAAATTTATTACATCTAAATCATCAGGTACATATAAATTTCCATAATAATATTGTTTACCTTCATCAGTATATAATTCTTTGCGTTTATCTATATGTTTATCTTCTGTATGATATAAAATCAAATTTTTAACTTGCAATTGTTCTGCTAATTCACAAGCTTCTTTTACTGTACTATGATGTTTTTCATATGGTTTGAAAATATCTCTATCCCCATATAAACAAAATGCTTCAGATAATAAATAATCGGCATTTTGAGCATAAATTTCACAGACATCATTATATGGTTCATCACCTAAACAACATAAATTCATGCCATCTGCAAATTCAGCACTAAAACCAAATTGTTTTTCTTTTGTAGATAAAATATCAAAGAAAATAACTTGCATATCTAAGATTTCTCTTTGGTCTCCATCTTCAACTACATCAAAAATAATATTTTTACCAATTTGTGCTAAATCTTTCTTTTTCAAAGTCAAATTTGCAATAGTTTCTACTACCATTTTTACTTTATCATGACAATAGATATGTAATTTGCCTTCATATTTTCCTTGGTTCATTAACGTAGCTATCTTACGCACTACCCAAATTACACCGATAACATGGTCTGTATGCGCATGTGTAATAAATAAGTGATGGATTTTTGTCATATCTATTTGCGCTTTTTCTAATTGAGCTAAAATTCCATTTCCGCCACCAGCATCAACTAAAAAATATTCATCATCTATATTTAAGGCAAAACATGTATTAAAACATTTTGTAACCATAGCATTGCCTGTTCCTAATAAGATTAATTTTCTCATAGCTAGCACCTCTATTAACATAATAGTTGTTAGTATTTATTATAGCACAAAAGAATAAACTCTGGGTTTATTTCCTACATTTCATCTATGTATACAAATACTTACCTATAATAATACATAACCCAGTCTGTTACTTTTTATTTATCATTAAAGAAAGCCATATAATAATAATTTATTATTTACTAACATGTCTATTTTGTAGTAAACTTAATTAAGTTAGTAATTCGAAATATGCAGGTGATATAATTTGTTAACAAAAAATAAAATGTTCTTCATTATTAAGAAAGATTTATCATCGCTAGAAAATTTATTACATGAGACCGTTACATCTCCTGTTGACCTTATAACTGATATTGGAAATCATCTTATAAGCTCTGGCGGAAAACGTATTCGACCCGCCTTATATCTTCTGGCGACAAAGAGTAATCCTAATTTAGATAAAGATTATGTAATGCCTCTTGCTATGGCACTAGAAATGATTCATACAGCTTCTCTTGTTCATGATGATGTTTTAGATAATGCAGCTACTCGCCGTGGTTCTGCTACTGCCAATGCAAAATGGGGAAATAATATAGCCGTACTTACTGGCGACTATCTATTTGCTAAAGCATTTGCAGCCATTGCTAAAAATGATTATGGCACGCGAATTTCTGAGCGCTTAGCAACTATTGTCTGTGATTTAAGCGAAGGCGAAATCTTACAAAACCATTTTGGTTATACAATTCCAGACTCTATTGATATTTATTATGAACGCATTGCCAAAAAAACAGCCAATTTTATTGCTACTAGCTGTGAAATCGGTGCAATTGTTGCTAAATTATCAGCAAAAGAAATTGATGCTCTCCGTGAATACGGTTATTGTATCGGCATGGCATTCCAAATAGTTGATGATATTTTAGATTTAACCTCTGACTCTAAAAAAATCGGCAAACCTGCTGGAAACGATATTTTGCAAGGTGTAATCACTCTTCCTGTAATTCATGCCTATAAGCATGGCGAAAATAGCGAAGAGTTAAAAAATATCATCGAAAATCGTCAAATGAGCTTAGAAGAATTAAATCGTGCTATTAATATCGTAAAAAATTCCAACAGTATTGATTTTGCAAGACAAACTGTTACAGAATTTTTAAATCGCGCCAAAAATATTCTACCTGATAGCTTACCACAGTCAGTTAGAACATCTTTCATTGAAATAGCTGATTTTATTGGTAGCCGTGATTATTAAAATAAATTTTTACTGAGGTGACTTAAATGTTTGGTATTGGTTTTCCTGAACTTATCCTTATTTTAATCATTGGTCTTGTAGTATTTGGTCCTGGCAAATTGCCTGAAATTGGTCGTGCTGTAGGTAAAGGCTTACAAGAATTTAAAAAAGCCACTTCTGAATTATCAAATTCCGTTAATAATACTACTAATAACGCTTCTATAACTCCTACACCACCTAATCCAGCTAACCCAGAACAACCATCTGTAGCTCCTGTCTTCATGCAAGAAACTGCTACAGAAAAAAATACTACTACTGCAAAAACAGAAACAACAACACCTAAAACTCCAGTTGAATCTGAAAAAACTACTAAATAATCTATAATAATTGACAACTACTTTTTAAATTATATTCTTTATTTAGTACTAAAAATAAAAATAAAAGTGAAGGTGATTTAAATGTATAGTATTGGTATTCCTGAACTTGTATTAATCTTGGTTATCGCTTTAGTTGTATTTGGTCCTGGTAAATTGCCAGAAATCGGTAAAGCTGTAGGCAAAAGTCTTCGCGAATTCCGTTCTGCTTCTACAGAAGATAATACAAAAACTATTGATGCTAAAAATGAAGACGAAAAAAAAGATAAAAAGTGAGGTAGCAATTTATGTCTCAAGATATGAACGAACATACTTCTGCTAATACTGTTACTGCTTCAACTTCAGAAAATCTACCAACAACTGAAGTTAACGAGCAGACAACTACAAATAATGGCAGTATGTCCATTATTGCTCACCTTACTGAGCTTAGAAAACGCCTTATTCGTTCACTAATCGCTATAGGTATTGGTAGCTGTGTTGCTTATTATTTTATTGAAGACATAATGCACATCTTAACAGGCCCTGCTGGAAAGCTTTATTATATGCAACCAGCAGAGGCATTTTTTACTTATATTAAAGTTGCTGTATTTGTCGGATTTTTACTTGCTCTACCTATAGTTTTATATCAAATATGGCGATTTGTTTTACCTGCCTTAATCGGTATGGAAAGATATTTAATCTCCGTTATCGTGCCTATTTCGCTAATTTTATTTTTAGCTGGTTTAGCCTTTTCCTTTTTCTTTGTCATGCCCGCTGGGATAAAATTCTTAATGGGCTTTAGCACTGAAGAACTTCAACCTATGTTTTCGCTAAAACAATATTTTGACTTTGTCATTGCCTTTTTATTGCCATTCGGCTTTATCTTTGAAATGCCTTTAGCCATTATATTATTAGCCAAAGTAGGTATTATTTCTTCAAAATTCTTAGCAAAACAACAACGCATTGTAATCTTTTTAACTTTTGTTGTTGGTGCTATTATTTCCCCAACACCAGATGTTTTTTCCCAATCTATGATTGCTATACCTATGATTTTACTTTATGAAATAAGTTATGTCATAGTTCGTTTTGCTATGAAAAAATAATGTTAATCACTTACGCAATATAAATATAAAGGAGCGATTTTTTTGGCTTTTTATGATTTAAGAGAATTCATCAACGCTTTGGAGTCTCGTGGTATGCTCAAACGCATCAAAACTCCTGTTGATTGTAATTTAGAAATCACTGAAATCACTGACCGCGTTTCCAAAATGGAAGGCAAAAAAAATGTAGCTTTATTATTTGAAAATGTAAAAGGCTACGATATGCCTGTACTTATGAATGCTTTTGGTAGCATGGAACGCTTGGCACTTGCTTTTGGTGTAAATGACATCGAAGAAATTCCTAATGAACTTCGTGAAATCTTAAGATTACCTTATATTTCCCTTCAAAATAAAATGGATTTAATCCACATCATTCCAACTGCAAAACGTGCTATTAATTTCCCTAAATATGTAAAAAAAGCACCTTGCCAAGAAGTAGTTATCACAGATAATCCTACTTTAGATAAATTCCCTATTTTGAAATGTTGGCCTCAAGATGGTGGTCCATTCATCACTTTACCACTTGTATTCACTCGCAATCCAAAAACAGGTAAACGCAATGTTGGTATGTATCGTTTACAAAAATATGATGGTCAAACAACTGGTATGCACTGGCATCTTCATAAAGATGGTGCTAGCAACTATCGCGCTTATCAAGAAATGGGCAAAGATAAAATTGAAGTTGCTGTCGCTATTGGTACAGACCCAGTAATCACATATGCTGCTACTGCTCCACTTCCTCGTGATATCGATGAAATGGTATTTGCAGGCTTTTTACGTAAAAAATCTGTAGAAATGGTAAAATGTAAAACTGTTGATGTTGAAGTACCAGCTTGCAGTGAAATCGTACTTGAAGGATATGTAAATATCGGTGAAACTCGCCGTGAAGGTCCTTTCGGCGACCATACAGGTTATTATTCATTAGCTGATGATTATCCAGTATTCCACATCACTTGTATAACACATCGCAAAAATCCTATTTATTCTGCTACTATCGTTGGTAAACCTCCAATGGAAGATTGCTTCTTAGCTAAAGCTACAGAACGTATTTTCTTACCATTATTACAACAGACTTTACCTGAAATTCGCGATATCAATTTCCCTCTTGAAGGTGTATTCCATGATTGCGTAATGGTATCCATCAAAAAAACATATCCACAACAAGCTAAAAAAGTAATGCATGCTATTTGGGGTATGGGACAAATGATGTTCACCAAAATGATCATTGTCGTTGATGAACATGTTGACGTTCAAAAAGAAAAAGAAGTTTGGTGGCGTGTTTTCAACAATATTGATGCTAAACATGATATTGTAATGGTTGAGGGTCCACTTGACGCCTTAGACCACTCCTCACCAATGGCAAAATGGGGTACAAAAATAGGTATTGATGCTACAAAAACATGGCCAGAAGAAGGACATACTCGTGAATGGCCTGATGAAATTAACATGTCTGACGATATTAAAAAACTTGTAGATGCAAAATGGCAGGAACTCGGTCTTGAGTAAATTATCTGCTCATATTAATAATATAGCTCTTCATCATTCTGTATTTGCCCTACCCTTTGCTTATATGGGATTATTCCTTGCGGCAAAGGGTATCCCTACTTTTCACGATTTTTTATGGGTAACACTTGCAATGATAGGGGCTAGAAGCTCTGCTTTAGCTATGGATAATCTTGTCGATTTGAAATTTGATAAACAACAAAATCGCATGTCCAAGCGTCCATTAGTTACTGGAGCAATTAAACCTATTGAAGTAATTATCCTCATCATCGTCAGTCTTTGTATATTTTTATATTCTGCTAGTCAGCTAGCTCCTATTTGTCTAAAATTAACACCAATTTGTTTATTTTTCTTATTATTTTATCCATATACGAAAAGATTTACTTTTCTTTGTCATTATTTTTTAGGTGTAGCTTTAGCCATGGCACCTGCTGGTGGATATATCGCTGTTACAGGTGAATTGCCATTTGGTATTATTTTATTAAGTGGTGGCGTTTGTTTATGGATTGGTAGTTTTGATGTAATTTACGGTAGCCAAGACCGCCAATTTGATTTAGACCATAAACTTCATTCTATGGCAACACAATTTGGTGTAGCTAATGCTCATAAAATAGCAGCTTTTTTCCATTTTATTTCTATTTTATGTTTTATCGGTGCTGGAATCTATTTTGATTTATCCTTTATCTATTATATTGGTGTATTAATAGCTATCTTGACATTAATTTATCAACATAGCCTTATCACTCCATATGATTTCAGTCGTTTAACTCAAGTTTATTTCATGCGCAATGGCATTGTTTCTATTGTCATTTTTGTATTTACATTAATCGATATTTTAAGTTAATAAAGAAGGTGTTATTTTTGAGTGCACAAATTTTATCCGGAAAAATATTTGCTAGTGAATTTAAAGAAGAAGCAAAAAAACAAGTTTTAGCTTTAAAAGAACAATATAATATCACTCCTGGTCTTGCTGTAATTATCGTTGGTGAAAATCCAGCTTCTAAAGTTTACGTAAATAATAAACATCGCACTTGCGAAGAAGTTGGTATCTATTCTGAAGTTATAAGCATGCCTGCTGATACAACAAAAGAACAACTCATCGCCAAAATTGATGAATTAAATTATCGCCAAGAAATTCATGGTATTTTAGTTCAATTACCACTTCCAGAAGCTATTGCTAAAGAAGAAGCAGATATTTTAAATGCTATTTGCCCATTAAAAGATGTTGATGGCTTCCACCCTGTTAATGTTGGTAAATTGATGATTGGACAAGACGATGGTATGATACCTTGTACTCCATATGGTTGTTTAAAAATGCTTCAATCCGCTAAAATCAATATAGATGGTGCACATGCTGTTATCGTTGGTCGCAGTAATATTGTGGGTAAACCTATGGGACAATTATTACTCGCTCAAAATGCTACAGTTACTATTTGTCATTCACATACTCACAACCTCAAAGAAATTTGTCGTTCTGCTGATATTTTAGTGGCAGCTGTGGGCAGACCTCATTTTATCACTGCTGATATGATAAAACCTGGTGCTACTGTAATTGATGTTGGTATCAACCGCATTGCACCTAAAAAATTAGTTGGTGATGTAGATTTTGATAATGCTGTAGAAGTAGCTGGTGCTATCACACCTGTTCCAGGTGGCGTAGGTCTTCTCACTATAGCTATGCTCATGCAAAATACTATCAATGCTGCAAAATTACAACTTGCTAAATAAATTTGCCTTTGTTATAATAAAAGCATAATTTCATAAATAGTATGGAACTGACGGATTTTAGTGGAATTAACCACATGAACTGTACTATTATCAAAAAGTCGACCGTCTGGGCATAATAATATATGCTCAGGCGTTTTTTTATGCCTAAGCATATGTTTGGCAAAATTTATATTGCCTTTTTCCAAAATATATAATACTATCAAATTAGTTTAATTATTGGAGGTACTAAACCACATGAAAACAGACGTGCAAATTGCTCAAGAAGCTATTATGGAACCTATTGGTAAAATTGCTCAACATCTTGAAATTCCAGAAGATGAACTTGAATTATACGGAAAATATAAAGCTAAAATTTCTTTAAACTATTGGAACACAACTCTCCAACAAAAAGAAAATGGTAAACTTATTCTTGTAACAGCAATTAATCCAACTCCTGCTGGTGAAGGTAAAACAACTACTAGCATTGGTCTTGGCGATGCTCTTCATAAACTTGGCAAAAAAACTGCAATCGCTCTTCGTGAACCTTCCTTAGGTCCATGCTTTGGTATGAAAGGCGGTGCCGCTGGCGGTGGTTATGCTCAAGTAGTGCCAATGGAAGATATCAATCTTCATTTCACTGGCGATTTCCACGCTATAACATCTGCTCACAATTTACTTGCTGCTGTTATCGATAACCATATCCAACAGGGCAATGCTCTTGATTTAGATGTTCGTCGCATCACTTGGAAACGCGTTGTCGATTTAAATGACCGTGCTCTTCGCAATATCATCTGTGGTTTAGGTGGTAAAGCTCATGGCGTACCACGCGAAACTGGTTTTGATATCACTGTTGCATCTGAAATGATGGCTATTTTATGCTTGACTTCTGACCTTGAAGATATGAAAAAACGTCTTGGCAATATCATCATTGGTTACACTAGAAGCGGTCGTCCTGTTCGCGCTGAAGAATTAAATGTAACAGGTGCTTTAACTTTATTATTCAAAGATGCAATTAAACCAAACCTTGTACAAACTCTTGAAGGCACTCCTGCTCTTATCCATGGTGGCCCTTTTGCCAATATCGCTCATGGTTGCAATAGTGTAATGGCTACTAAATACGCTTTAAAAATGGCTGATTATACTATTACTGAAGCAGGTTTCGGTGCTGACCTTGGTGCTGAAAAATTCCTTGATATCAAATGTCGTTTCACTGGATTTAAACCTGATGCAGTAGTAATTGTTGCTACTATTCGCGCTTTAAAAATGCATGGTGGACTTGCAAAAACTGAACTTGCTACTGAAAATATCGAAGCACTCAAAAAAGGTATGACTAACCTTGCTAAACATATTGAAAACATTCAAAAATTCGGTTTACCAATTGTTGTAGCTATAAATGCATTCCCTACTGATACAGAAAATGAACTTCAAGAATTAAAAGCTCTTTGCGAATCTATGGGCGCTTCTGTAAGCATTTCCGAAGCTTGGGCAAAAGGTGGCGAAGGTGCTATCGACCTTGCTCAAAAAGTTATTGAAGCAACTGAAAAACCTTCTAACTTCCAATACATGTATGACGTAAATGATTCTATCAAAGATAAAATCAATGCAATCGCTACAAAAATCTATGGTGCTGATGGCGTAAACTACACACCTGCTGTAGAAAAAACTATCGCTGAATTTGAAGCTGAAGGTCTTGATAAAATGCCAATCTGCATGGCAAAAACTCAATATTCCTTAAGTGATGACCAATTCAAATTAGGTGCACCAACAGGATTTAAAATCACTGTTCGCGAACTTCGCATCAGTGCTGGCGCAGGCTTTATCGTAGCCTTAACAGGTAATATCTTAACAATGCCTGGTCTTCCTAAAAAACCTGCTGCTGAAAATATGGATATCGATATTAACGGAAAAATTACTGGCTTATTCTAATTTTCTACGTTAATTATTAATTAAAAATCAAAACCCCAAAAGTTTGTTTAAATTAACTTTTGGGGTTTATTTTATCCTCTTTTATTAAATTTAGTCATATTTTTTAACAATCTAAGATTAATAATCATGGCGATAATGGCAAAAATCGCACCACCTAAACCAACAAAAGGCATAGGCACAAAATTTATGATTATTCCACCACAAGCTGAACCTAGTGCTATACCTGTATTAAAAGATACAGGATTTAATGCAGAAGCTAAAGTTATAGCTTCTGGTTTTTCTCTTGTGGCTGTCTTCAAAAAATGCAATTGTGCTGGTGAATTTTGTAAATACATTATCACACCCATGAGTAAAATATTTATCAAACCTAAAACTAAATGATAACTAGTAAAAATAAGTGCAAGTAAACATAGAGCTTGTAAGAAATATACCATTGGCATTTTCTTCATGCCACCTAAACTAGCTATTCTTCCTGAAAGTAAATTACTGATAATCGTACTAATACCAAATAAGCTCAATACTAAACTTGTCATGGAAATAGGAATTTGTATATATTGTTGTAAAATCGGTGTCAAATATGTATAAAATACATAACTTCCAGCAGCACCACAAATTACAATAAGCATACCATAATTTATACGCATACTTTTCAATAAAATAAATTGATTACATAAATTTGTTTTTTGTCCACTACCTACATTTGGTAAATAATGCCACAACATCAATAAAATACATATACTAACTACAGATAATAATATAAAAGTCATTTGCCAACTAAATATTTGACAAATAATCGTACCTATAGGCACACCAAAAACAGAGGCTATACTAAAACCTGCAAAAATCCAACTGATGACTTTTGGTTGATATTGAACAGTCGCTATTTCAGAAGCAAATGTCATCGAAATAGATAATATTGTTCCTGAAATTATCGCAGTTATAATTCTAGCTAATGCTAAAATATAATAATTACTCGCTAAAGCACATAAAAAATTTCCTAAGATAAAACCTATTGCTAATATCAATAATACATAATATCTGTTATAAGCACTAACTGCTGCTGTGATAAACGGAGTGCCTATTGCATAAGCAAAAGCAAAAACTGAAATTAAATTACCCGCCATAGTCAACGAACAATTTATATCTTCTGCTATATCAGGTAAAATACCCACAATTATAAATTCACTCGTTCCTAAAATGAAACTCAATAAAATTAAACTTAAAACAGCCATAGTATTATATGTTTTTTGTGCCATCAAGATAATCTTCACCTTCTCTAAAATACAAATTTATTTAAACATAAATTATACTTATTCAAAGGAAAAAATCTAGTATTTACAACCATTATTCATCATTTAAACTACAAAAATCACGATTTTGACTATATTGACTATTTATAAATGAAATTAATTTTATTCTTGACATAGATTAAATATTTGTTATAATAAAGCTATCAATTGAATAAGCACTGTGGAACTGACGGATTTTAGTGGAATTAACCACATGAACCGCATTGCTATAGAAAAGTCGACCGTCTGGGCAAAGAAAATTTTTGCCTAGATGGTCTTTTTGTTTTTAGGCATAAGTTTTCTTGTATTTTATAATTTTTTATTTTTACGAAAGGAAGATTATATAATGAAAAACAGATGGCTTATCGCATTATCCGCAATTGGTATTCATATTTGTATTGGTAGTGTTTATGCTTGGAGCGTACTCACTAAGCCAATCATGGCTCAAATGGGCTTTAGTCTTCAAGAAACTACATGGACATTTTCTATTGCAATTTTATTTTTAGGTTTATCCGCTGGTTTTTTAGGAACATTTGTTGAAAAAAATGGTCCTCGTATTAGTGGACTTACTGCCACTGCCTTCTTTGGTATTGGTATGTTTGGTACAGCTTTAGCTCTTCATCTACAAAACCTTATTTTACTCTACATCTGCTATGGTGTAATCGGTGGTATTGGTCTTGGTATTGGATATATCACTCCTGTTTCCACTCTTGTAAAATATTTCCCTAAAAGACGTGGATTTGCTACAGGTCTTGCTATCATGGGATTTGGTTTTGCAAGTTTAATTGCTGGCCCTATCATGCAAATTCTCGTTAGCAATTTTGGCTTAGTAACTAACTTCATCATTTTAGGCTGTGCTTATATATTAATCATGGGCGCTTCTTCTTTATATCTCGCTCCTCCACCAAAAGAATTCGTAGAAAAATATTTACCTACAACTGTCAAAACTTCTAATTCTATGGTTGAAATAAAACAATATAGCGTAGCTGAAGCTACTCGCGATTGGAAATTCTATGCGCTTTGGTGGATATTCTTCACTAATATTACTTGTGGTATTGGTCTTTTAGCTGTAGCTTCTCCTATGGCTCAAGAAGTAGTTCATATGAGCCCAATTGCTGCTGCTTCCATGGTTGGCGTTATTGGACTTATCAACGGTTTTGGTCGTATCGCTTGGTCTAGCGTTTCCGATTATATAGGTCGTAGAAATACTTATATTTTATTTTTCTTGATTGAAATTTTTGCTTTCTATGCACTCGCTAATACAACTGAAGCCTTTTTCTTCCAATTATTAGTTTTAATCATTGTTTCTTGCTATGGTGGTGGCTTCTCTTGTATGCCAGCTTATTTAAGCGATTTATTTGGCACAAAACAATTAAGCGCTATTCATGGCAGAATTCTCACAGCTTGGGGCATGGCTGGTATTGCAGGACCACTTTTATTATCCTTTATTCGTGAAACAACTCAAAGTTATGCACTTTGCCTCTATGTATTCGCATTTTTATTTATTATCAGCTTCATCATAGCTATAATATTAAAAATAAAAACAACTAAAAAAGAAAAACTCATTTCAAGCAAAACTATTGCTTAAGAAAAAAACTCACTCTAAATAAAGCCTAGTAGTTAAAATTAAACTAACTACTAGGCTTTATTTATGTGCTAAAATAATATTAACTATCAATATAGTTAAATCTCATTAATAAAAAATATATGTTTTTTATAGAAAGGTTAATTTATTATGTCTGAGCTCTTCCATGAATTTTTATCTACCAATTTTACCAAATGCGAGCGTAAAGCCCCTAAATTTATTTATGGGGATATAAGCTCGCTAAAAAACAATGATTCGATATCATTGTTTTTTATTGTATTATATTTTTAATAGTTATATAATACTTTTATGAAATATAAATCAAATAATAATATAGTATATTCTTGTAAATATCATGTAGTATTTTGTCCTAAATATCGTAGAAAAGTGTTGAACAATGGTGTTGATGAACGATTAAAGGAGTTGATTAATAATATTTGTCAGGAGCTTCACGTCGATTTAATCGAGATGGAAGTAAAGCCAGACCATGTTCATTTGCTTTTAGAAGTTGATCCACAATT